>NZ_JASHIT010000050.1:0-34490 GCF_030733595.1 Halomonas sp. MMSF_3323
TAAGGTGGTGGTAGCAATGAGTCATAGCGATAGCGTACCTGATCGATCAGGTGTTGCACTTGCTCATTGAGACCGCCGTGTCATTACACCGGAAGATACGCTCGTGATTTTTCTGAAGGAAAAAAGCTCAGGACAGAATCATTGTTATTATGCTGTGAATGACCTTGGTTTGTGGGTGAAGAAGGGGTGTCGCGCCTTATATCTGATGAGCCATGAATTCGGGATAGAAGTTTTCGATCCTGTAAAAATAAATCATAATTTTATTCAGGAGCAGGCCGCACAACAGGTGCTTGAGTTTGGCTTTCTTTACTCTTGATGAGGTTGGTTGAAATGGTTTCAGATATATATACTGAGGGGCAATGGCCTCAAGAATATACACATGGAAAATGGTCGCAATGGCCTGATGATCTTTCGCTCAAAGATCATCTCCATGCCGTGTATAGTGATATTTACGAAAAAGTGAAAGCTGTTACCAGCACAGATGATTTTAGCAGCACCATTGAATATAAACTACTCGGGCGTGAGTTTTTACAGGCGGTCAAGCGCGGAACACCTGCGACTGTTGCTGCGTATCTGGATGCCGGGATGCCTGTTAATTTCCAGGACCCACGCACATTTCAGACGGCGTTGCATGTTGCCGCTGCTTGCAGAGCGCGTGCTGCGATCCGGGTGCTGGTGAAACACCCGGACTGTAATTTCATTATACGAGACCGATATGGGCGTCTCCCTTCGGAGCTCGCATATGAGTTTGGAGCCGATCCGGCGCTTGCTCGTTATCTCGCGAATAAAGAATTTAAGTACGCGAGCACACACGGATGCGTGCTCAAATATCGAGAAACTTTGTCTAAAAAATTTATAGATTAAGTTCAAAATTTCCGTATCGGTAGATATAGTGTGGCTTGTGCCGGTATCCTTTCTTGTGCCGAAGTGCCTGGAAATGATTCTTGGAGCCATATATGCCAAGGGGGTATGCTTATTTTTTGAGTTAGAGAAACCAGGTTGACGATATTGCGATGATGGTTACGTGAAATGGAAATATGACGCGATCAGGCTTTTTTGGTCGAAATACTCGACCCGTTGCAAAATCATGGGATGATAGCCCGCCCAAAGCACGAGCTGCCGCTTGTAGCGGTCGCTACGTGCGAATTGGCGGCTGATCTCTTCAGGGCTAAGCAGATCGTGAAGCTCAGTCGCACTGGTCTTGCCGCTCAGCCCCAGTGCTGCCTGCTCGGGCGCGACCTCGCCGCTGCGCGCCACCTCGACTCGCGTTTTCCCGAGCCGCCGCGATAAATACTCGGTTGTGGTCACATCATTGTTGCCAAAAAATTGCAGAATGCCGGCATTGGCCGCAAAGCTCTCCCAGCGCTCGCCATAGAGCGCCTTGCCTTGTCCCCAGTCCTGGAGCACGACCCAGAGCTTCACGCCGAACGAGGCGATCTGCCCAGCGGCGTTCTCCATTTGTTTCATGTGACCGAGCACTGGAAATTCATCGAGGCAAACGAGCACCGGCGCGGGCGGGCAAACCGTCTCTTGCTCCATCGCCTGGAGCAGCTGGTTGACGAATATCCTTAGCCAGCGCCCGGCGATGTCGATCCGTGTGGCTGGAAAGCACAGATAGACGGTCAATCCGCCGGGGGCGGATTTAAGCTCGTTCAGACTAAAGCTAGAGTGCCCCATCACTTGTCGGAAAGACGTGTAGTCGAGAAACTTGGTATGACGCCGGATGGTGGAGAGCACGCTATCGCGCTCGCGGTCACTCTTTTCGTAAAAATCGCGTGCTGCGCCTTCAATCGCGCCGCCGATATCGGCGCTTTCCGCGCAGCGCTGCAAGCGTGCGGCATGTTCCAGCATCTCCCGCTCCAAGGCGCAGAACGGTTCTTCATCATCCGCAGCGACATCGTCATCCGGCTTCATTGCCGCTTTGATCAGCGCGCGCACGGTTACCAGCGTGCGCGCGCCCCGATAGGCTGGGCAGGTGGCCACATGCAGGATGACACCTTCGATGAAGTTTTTTGCGCTTTCATCCCAATGCGGGTCCTTGCCTGCTGCGCCCTGTAAGACCATCGCATCGGCGATCAAATTCGCGTCCTCGATGATCGTGCGGCTGTCCGGTGTCAGAGTACTGAGCGGGTTGTAGGAAGCGCGCAGTTGCGACAGATGATCCGGCGCGCTTTCGAAAGGATCAAGAATGCAGACTTTCTGGCCGAGCGCCACCCGGCGCTCGGCCGTGATGGCAGCGAGCTCGCCCTTAGGATCAAGGGCGAGAACACTGCCACGGTAGAACAGCAGGTTGCTGACCAGAGTCACGGATTTTCCCGCACGGGAGCCCGCTACAGTCAGGATGTGGCGGTTATCCTCGATCCCGATCAGACGCGTGCCAAGGGCGCCGATCAGGATCTTCCCGCCGGGATTGCCGGGATCATAATGAAGCGCCGGACTGGACAGAATATCCTCTGGGAGCTGCCAGCGGGCCTGCGGCACGCTTTGCTGTCGCAGATACCGGCTGGCGACACCGCGCGGGATGTCGTTCATGAAATCATTCATTGCTGCATTCTCCCGTTACTGATCGCGATTTTTGGGCGGGCGGCCGCGCCGCTTTTGTACTTTGTCCTTCACCGTTACTGCCAGACCGGCTGCCTCGGCGAGTGCCTTGATGCGTGCTGACGCTTCCTGCTTGCACTTTTTCTCGCGTCGATCCAGCTCAGCCCGGCCGTCTGCGATCAATTTCTTGAGCTGGTCATCGCTCAGAGTGGTCAGATCCAGGGTGTTCAGATCGTCGTGCATGTCGCCCTCCACTGTTTCACATCGCCGCTCTCCGGCGTGGATTTTGAATGCGCCGTAAAGGCGCTGTCTTTTTAGGTATTGTGAGGGCTTGTATTTTGTCTTTTCCTTTTTCTAACCTCGCGCTACAAATAGGGCGGTGCATAACGCGAAATCGAGTTAACCATTTTTAAAGTAAATATTCGGTAGCATTTAAATAAGGGCCGAAGCTCAAAGGCGATACGGCTGAGTACAAGGTGTGCGCGGTAGTACCACTTCGTGGTCTCCACCGCGCTCACCTTGCGGGGGGATTTCACATCCCCCGCGTACCCCCCTGTGACTCAGCTAGGCTCAGAAGATTTTTTGAATCTTCTTCGCCAAGTGAGTGGGCTCAGTCCGCCGCGCATAAAACCGCGCGCCGGGCTGAGGCAACGTTTCGGCGTTGCATCACGACCAGGGTGGAGAATTCGCTCTCCCCCAGGACCCCCATCGAGCAAGGGGATTTCAGCGCCCCTTGCAACCCTCGACCAGGGCTTTCGCGCCCGTGGACCACGACCGGTGTTCCGGCACCGGCTTCGACCAAGGGAGATGCCGGCTCTCCCTTTGGAAACCCATCGACCGGGGAATGCCCCGGACCCCTGTAGCACCCGTCCATAGCGGGGTTACGGACAGCCGGAGAGGTTCGCGCGAGGAAGGTAAATTAATCACGCGCATAGCTTGGAAGCATGAAAAAAGATGATCACAAAAAGCGCGAAGCGCCCATCTCCTACCGTCCGCCTCGGGAGCTGCGGGACGAGTTTCATGCCCGCGTTCAAAAATCCGGCCTGTCAGTGTGCGCGTTCATCACGAAATCCGTTTTTGACCGTGAACCGCCGCGCCAGTCCCGCCGTCCGGCTGTTGAACAAAAACAGCTCGCCCGGTTGATGGCAGATGCCGCCCGGATCAGGAGCCAGCTCAGTGAGCTTGAGCAGGCCGATCCTGATGGTGAGTATCAGCAACTGTTGGAAGACATTTCCGGGTCTCTTACGGATATCCGCACGCTGCTGCTCCAAGCGATGGGGCGGTCATCATGATTCCGTTTGGCAGCCAGCGGGGACTTGGTCAGGACCTCGCCACCCATCTGCTAAACGCGCATGATAATGAGCGCGTCGAGGTGGCCGAAGTGCGCGGCGCAATTGCCGATGACCTGCACGGTGCCATGCAAGAATGGGAAGCTCTTGCGCATTCCCTGACACGCTGCCGCAATTATCTCTACAGTCTGTCCATCAATCCCGATCCGGGGCAGGGGCCGCTAACAAGCGCGCAGTATGCCGATTTCATCAACCGGGCCGAGGAACGGCTCGGCCTGACAGGGCAGCCGCGTGCTGTCGTTTTTCACGAAAAGTACGGGCGTGAGCATTGTCATGTCGTCTGGTCCCGCATCGACACTGACAATGAACGCGCCGTTCCGATGGCCTTTGATCATGAAAAGCTCATGATGGTCACCCGTGATTTCGCGCGGGATCATAATCTCGAGCTTCCGCGCGGTTATCATCGTGACGGCCGGGGTGATCAGTTTTCACTCTATGAGCTGCATCAGCAGCGTATTACCGGCCTATCAAAAGGGGATCACAAAACACAGGTCACCGAGGCCTGGCGGCACAGCGACAATGCCAAGTCATTTGTGAATGCGCTGGCCCAAAAAGGCTATATGCTTGCGACCGGCAAGCGACCCTATGTGCTGGTCGATCTGTATGGCGGTATGCAGGCTCTGCCGCGCCTGATTGATGATAAGAGTGTGCGCACCAAAGATATTCGTGCCTTCTTGGAAACAGACTTCCCGCCGGACTCGCTACCATCCATCGAGGACGCGAAAAAGCTGGCCGCCACTCACCGCAAGGCTATCGAGCGCCACCGTCTCGCCGAACAACGGGCCGAAGAGCGGGTACACCTTGAGCGTAGGCAAGCCGCGCGGCGCCGTGAGCTGGAACAGCAGGCCAAGAATCTGCTTCGGCAGCAGCATCAGGATCGTCAAGCATTGCTGACAGAGCAGCGCGCCGCACGTAAGACCCTGCGGGCTGCACATGACGCGCAGGAACAGCGTATCTGCCGGGAGCGGGACCGCAACCGGCCACGCGGCCTGTCGGCGTTTCTCGGGCGTGTTACCGGCATCGAACTGATGCGCAAAAAACTTCATGCCTGGCATGACAGGCAACGAGAGCGAGCCTATCGTGCAGAGCGACATGCCCTGCGCGAGAGACAGGCACAGGAGCGCCGGGCTCTTGGCTGGCAGCAAGGACTCCAGTCACGTGATAACCAGCGCCGCCTGAAGGCGCTCGCCCGCGTGGAAAGGCGTGAACTGAAATCGCTTAATGAGACGTTCCTGCGGGCGGAGAACGTAGCGGGACGCGGTGCCGACAACCAGATGCCGGCTTTGCCGGCTTGGCTGCTCAGCAAGGCTAGTGATGCTGTGACGAAGGAGCGGGCATCCGGGGCTGAGATAAATGCGCACGGAACCATTGACCTTATGGCCAAGCCGCCAAGAGATCTTGAGCCGGGCCAGTTGGCCAGGGATTTCGCGCAAGCTGCATCTGAGGATGAGGAGCGGGACGACTCAGAGGAGGGGGATGGCGGCCCTGCACCCTCCGATCAGCCTAAAGTGCGGCGTTATCGGCGCAAGCGCCGCAGAGATCGAGAACCGGATCGCGGACGGTAGTGTTGCTGATTTGCTGCGGTATGGTCTATATGCTCCGGATACAGGTGTCATCCGTATAAAACGGCCTGTCCCCGGAGGGTGATCGTGGCCCGAGCACCGCGACGGAAAAAAGCGGCAACAGAGCAATTCACACTGCTGGGTATTCTGGTCAAACGCTACGAATACCGGGTGGAGGCAGGGATCAATACCTATTTGAAGCTCCGGCCGGGCATGGCTTTGACCAGCGACCCGCTCTATACCTACTGCACCGTGCTGGATATCGAAGGGAACTGCATCTATCCCGACGAGCGCGTAGGAGAGCACTTCGGCGTCTATCTGGTGGGTGATGCACACGCAACAGATCCTCAGCTTACGCTGACGGATATTCAGGAACGAGATGCGTCTGGTGTTCCGCGTTATCGCACCTACCGTGGTGACAGGGTGCCTGTTTACGACCGGCCCAAGGGGATAGCCCCGCTTGTTCGCGGCGGGGGCGCACGCTCGTGGCAGGCTTATCTGCGGGTCCCCCCGCAGATTGCCAGCGATTTTCTGATCGTCCTGAAGACCGAGGAAACGCCCTTCCTGTCGCTTCAGGAGCATAAGGTGGGACGTGAACGCTGGATCGACTCACTGGCTATACAAAACACCCATCCGGGGTATGAGTGAATTTTCGCAGCTGAGGCCTAATGACCCAAAACCGCTCAGCGATCAACCGCTGTGTCGGAATGTGTGCAACTGAAGGCCGACGCGACTCTATACCGGTTCAGCTGCTGTGGCATGCCTGGGCAGTGCGCAGCTTTGTGGAACCCGTGCTATCTATGTCTGTAGGGGCAACGTTCGGCAACAAGGGCACGTATGGAACGTTTGGTTAAGTGTATGCACATTTCCTGGGAGGCCAGATGTTTATTCAACATCACAATAATACGGTGCTTATCGCTGCTGTTGTTTATATTTTCGCAGCGCTAATGGTTATTTTTAGCACGAGTTTTTCGCCTGCTTTCGCGCAAGATCCTAGTCCTGAACAGTGTACTTGTGACTTGCAGGGATTTAACGAAAAGACGGGTGCGGAGGTTGTAAACGCTGGCAGCTGTGTTCTTTCATTAAAACATCCGTGGTGTGATATTTTTCTGGCTTCCATAGAGGATAGTGAGGATCATGCAACGATTATAGCTGAGCTAAGCCGAGCAGATGATTTTGGCTCGCTGGAGGTTGCGTTGTTGTCTTTGTTTGACCGCTTTGTTGAAGCTGTTGGTCGAGACGATCCCGGCCTGGCGAGTGAGCATGCAGAGAACGCATATACTATAGTCAGCTTGTTGGAAGAATCTATTGATCAATTCTCTTACTGCCTAGATTCCTTTAAGTATGGGGAGTCTGTAATAGAGAGCACAGATTTAACATCATGCGCCGTCGGCTCTCAGAGCGGTTGGCTTAATCTTGAATTTATAGTTGATGATTATCGGTATCTGTTCTTATTCGCACCGCAGGAGTGAGGTTATGAAATTGGATGATGACGGGAATGATGTTGAATCAAAAGAAACCAAATGCCGACTAGTGACTATGTTTAACCCTGTTGTTACTTGGGTTAAGAAGCATTTTTTGTTAGGGGTAGGTTTTTTTGTTGTTGCTATTTTAACTGCGTTCGGAGAAGACGTTTATTCATATTTGTCTAAGTTGTGGAAAAATAAGCCTGATCCTCCCGACTGGACGATTTCCATGTCATTGGCAGTACCTCATTGCCATGCGGGAAGTCTATCGGTAATGTTTCGTAGCTATGAACCGGCGATTAACTGGGGTGATGGCGCTGACAGGCTGGCTATTTGTGCTAGTGCTCTTATTCAAGCAGCAAAAGAGGATGTTCCGTTATTGCTTGAGGAGAGGTTTCCTGAATGTCTTTCTGTTTATAAAGTTTCAGATAGTTATACCATCGAGACCAATCTGGATAGCCCTGCTGTATGTCGTGCTCCTTATAGATATAATCAAGATTCGCTTGTTGAGACTAGCTTGCCTAATGGTTTGTTTATTTGCATGCCAGGTTATCAAAGAGAGGAGAGCCAGGTTAGTTATCGCCAGGATGATGTAGAGGTTCCGGTATGCAATGAAGAAGATCTGAAAAAATATAATTTCCTATGAAATGACTTGACTGGAAGTTTCTTGATTGCTAATTAGCGACGATGGATAGCAAGAAAAAATCAGATCGCGTGTTAGGAAAGTCAGTGAGTAAAATATCTGATAAATTTAATTCTGTATGTGGAGAAGTTCGTTATAAAGTTGTTAAGTGTGCTTTTTATTCCAGTATGGCTATGGCTTTTTCAGTTAGCGCGGGAATTGCCGAAGATCCTTTTCTAATGATTCCTGCTTTTATGTTTACTATTCCTATCTGTAAAAGCTATGAAGGCGTCACTGAGGGGCTGGAGGAGCTGCGAAGCATGTATGATGATGAATTATCAAAGCAAAACAAAACACCGCCGGCGCAAGATAAGTCTGATCCGCCAGATTTTAAACCACGCTAAAACTTTTACCTCAAAAATCGCCCACGGACATAGTCCAATACCTTACTTAAAAGAGCCGCTCACGTTTGATGTCAGGGCATCATGCGCGGTAATTCAGGGAACTGCTTGAAGATAATCGGCTGTAACGCGGCCTGCTATTTCTATTTCAGCGGCAGAAAATTCGTTGAGTCCATCCATCCACCCGCTACTGAGAGTTTTTGATCTATATATAAATATATCAAGAGGAAGTTTTGGTGAATTATAGAAGTTTATTTATTGTTGCGTATTAACTTCTTCTAGAAGAATGTCTCTAATTCTTTACGTTGGGCTTTGTGCTTTTCCGCATTATTCTCTATCAGCTTCCTCAGGTTGATTAATTTCCAGCGCACGGCGGGGAGATCAGCAGCCTGCGAGCGGTCAATGGCGGTAAAGTCCGGATCACCGTCATGTAGAGTCAGCAGGAAACGTTTGGTGTCATCATCGAGACGGGATCGGATATCCGCAATTAGCCGAGCGCGGGTTTCCTGTAATTCGTCAAGGCTGACCGGAATCTTCGTCATGCCTTCGAATTCCTGTGCATAGGGCTGATCAATATCGATAAAATTTGGGTTTAGCAGTTCATGTGCCGGGCGCGATGAACAGGCTATATAGACCAAGAAAGTACGGAACAAGTCATCCGTCAGACCTTCATTTTCGTAGAGCAGTTTCACGTCATAGATGTCGCGCGGATGCTGGCGGTCAACAGCTGCATGCAGTTTGCCGCCAAACAGGTCTTCAAACGAGACGATCTGGATTTCCGCGTAACCGAATTCATCCTCGACAGCTTCCGACACCGAACGGGTTTGGGGATCGTGGACAACGCCGCGTGTGACCGGTGAGGTTTCGATCTTGATCTCCGCACTGCCAAGTCGTGCGAGCACACGTGTGGCGCCGCCACCGCCGCCTTTGATGCGTTGTGTCTGAGCGCCCCTGACGCCGCGCTCGATGGCAGTCGCAATGCGATCCATCGCTTCGTTGATCTCGGCAAGGCTTTCAGCACGGTCTTTAACCGGCAGATAGGTCAGGTCGATATCAACCGACAGGCGTGGGAGGTCACGGTAGAACAGGTTGATGGCCGTCCCGCCTTTCAGCGCGAAAATCTCTTCTTCAGCGACATAGGGAAGGAGGCGTACGAGCAGGGCGACCTGCGCCTTGTAATCTTCACGCGCCATCTGCTGCCTCCGTTTTCGCAAACTCTTCCGGCACCATGATGCGATAGCGCGGGTGTATCTTGCCGCCTTTGACCAGAGCGCGGTCGCCGCTTCCGAGGTTGAATTCCTGCGGGTCAAGGCGCTTACGCCACGGGTGGTTGTGGCGGTCGGCAAAGACGAAAAACAGCCGCGTAACCTTAATCTTCCTGCAACTATGCAACAACGCAGAAAGCGTGCGCGGGCGAAGGGTTGTCAAACTCTCAAATACCATATCGAGATTGTGGAAGCTCTCATTGCCGGGTAATTCGTCCATGACTTCCAGGATTGCTCGTTCAGGCGATGACATTTTTAGTTGCCAGTCCCAGGGTAGGGTCCTTGAAGCGTCGGACTCGTCCTTGGTGAGGCCGAGTGACGGATCGGAGAAGAGGGACGGGGTGTGCGTCTCAGGCGATGCGTTTAGCTGAAGTCTGGTCAGCCAGCTCGGTATCTCTTCGCCATAGACCCAAACCGGCGCGTTCCCGCCCAACGGTAAATAATGGCTATAGCCTTGCAGCGCGAGCGCTGTCATGCCACCGACATGGACATCGTAGTCCATGATGTGCTGTATCGAGAGCAGGCAGGTTTTCCAGTCGAGTGCGAGGGGGGGGGCTGTATCCGGCGCCGGGCGCAAGAAAACGCCGCGAGCCACCCGTTCCAGCCAGCCGCGATCCACGTATTTGCGCGCGAGGAAGCGACTGACCTCATGGCGCTCCAGCCAGCCAGAATCGACAATGAAGCCGGGAGGGACGGCTTCAAGGATGCCCTTTAGCTTTTCTTCTTTATGTGCACTCATGGAGCACATATTATCATAATTTCAAAGAGGTTGCTACAGGCTTCTTTGATGATAGTGATTATTGTGTACCTATAGGGCACAATAATCATGAAAGCCAAAGAGCCCGATAGCCAGAGAAGCAGGGTGAGGCGACCATCCCTGAACTTGCACGTACCCCGCTGCCCTTCAACGTCGCGTGCTCTCGTTGCTTCCACTGCGCTGCTCTCCCTGAAGCGTCAACCATTATTTTTGCACAGCTTAGTGCTGACTTCCCTCGGGGAAAGACAGAGTGTGGGGCCTGATGAGGCTGATAGCATCCGCACCTGACGTCATGAGCCACGAAAGACGGTGGTACAGGTCCTTGTGGAGCCCTGCGGGAGTTTTGCGGGCATGAGTTCCGCACAGTTGTGCATTGTGCTGCAGGGTTACGCAACGGGCGTCCCGTAAGCTATTGAATACACGTAGTATTGGTGAGCCTCGCCGGCCTCATAATCCCTTGGTCGTAGGTTCAAGTCCTACTGGGCCCACCATCGTCCCTTCCTACCTGCTGGTTGTGCCGTCTCTGTCTTTTTATTGCTTCCGTACCACGGGAACTCCAGGTACTGAGCTGCCACACGAAGATGGTTGTAGCGCCCCCTTTCTTGGTTTAGCCGGCTTCAAGCCGCGTGCAAGCGCAAATGGCCCCACGTTGAGGTCATGTTGCGTAGTCCGCACCATCGTGACCGCCCGTTTTGATCTATCGTGACCGACTATTCCAGGCCAACGTGACCGGCCATTCCGTTTCATCGTGACCGATTTCGGCCGCTTTCCCAGAATCCGCGGTCACGATATCGGAATCATCGGTCACGTTCCCGGAATCTCACCTAACTCGCTGGAATGATTCGGACTTTTACGGCAGACCCCTTCTTTTGCTTTGGCCTAGGAGGGGACGATGCCAGCACCGAGGATTCCCATGCGAACCATCACCGAGGTGTTGCGCCTCAAGTACGACGCCGGTCTCAGCCACGAGAAGATTGCTCGGGCCTGTGGCCTCTCCAAGGGCGTGGTCAGCAAGTACGTCAGCCTGGCCCAGGAGGTCGGCCTCAGCTGGCCACTACCCGATGGCACCGACGAAGCGGCGCTGGAGGCTCGACTGTTTCCGGCTGTCAAGGGTCTCACTTTCCCGGCGATTCCGGCTCTTGTGCGGACCGAATATTAGTTATCACCTCGAACACCCCTTCGAGTAGCTCACCTTGAATAGCATCTTCTTGTCTGTATTCGATCTTTCATTGCATCGCCTCCCACGGATTGAGGATGGTTACTCCTGTAGGCTCGAAGTCGGCCACATTGCGAGTGACTACCGTCATGCCATGAACAAGGGCCGTTGCCGCGATGAGCGCGTCACGTTCGCTGCGCTTGTCGGGGACGTGCAGCCGGGCGCAGCGTTGCGCTACGGCTGCATCGACTGGCAATGTTCGCCCCGAGAACTCCGGCAGTACCTGTTGCTCCAGCCACGAGCGCAGCACGGTCCCCTGGGTGGCGTCCTTGCGCTCAATCGACAACACCCCAAGCTCAAGTTCCATGATGGTGATGTCGGACACAAAAAGCTCGGCGGCATCGACGCTTTCAGTCCATGTCGCAACGTTCGGGTCAGCTTTGCCAGCCCGAACTTTTCGTAGTTCGGACACGACGTTAGTGTCGAGAACATACATCATGAGAAATCAGCGGGCTGTGTGCCAATGGTCACACGCGGCGGTTCAAACTCGATATCCGCCGAAACGTTTGGCATAGCCAGAGAATCAGCAATGTTGCGACGTTGCCTTATAAGCCGCTGGTATTCCTCGATGCTCAACAGCACATGAGCAGGCTTGCCGCGATCTGTGATGAACACGGGGCCACTCTTGGCCGCCTTCTTTGCGCGGGTAACGTCCTGGTTAAGTTCTCGACTGGATAGCGTTGTGATGGTCATGATGGCACCTCCTATACGAGCCACTAATGTAGGTATGTCACTACACGGGTGAAGAGCTGTCCATGGGCGGCTGTCAGGCTATCGTGACAGTAGCAACTGGGCGGTACAGTAGGGGTACATTCATCAGATATCCCCTGTTTCGCCAATCTGCGCTAAACTATTGAAACGCGAGTGTTTTGTGGTTTTTTGGATTTCGTTCGGCTACGCTTGATTTTTCAATGCATAGCGCGTGGGCGGCAAATTCACAATCCCTTGGTCGTAGGTTCAAGTCCTGCTGGGCCCACCACCGCTCTCCCACTTGCTTGTTGGTTGTGCTGTCTGGAATTGACATTGCTCTCGCACCACGGGAATTCCCGATGCTTGGCTGTCCACGGACATCGTTTCAGCGCCGCTTCCTTTAGGGAAAGGGCTTCGAGCCCCATGCGAGCGCTTGCTGCCCAGCGTTGTCTCCATCTATATAAGTCCCAGCATTTGACCGAACTCTGAAGCGAGTCGGCGTCATAAGATGCGCCCGCCAGCCGGTACAGTAGCCGAATTGGTAGGCCCTACGGCCCTGACACGGGATCTGACCAGCAACCATCGCGATATTCGCTTTACTAGTATCGGGCACCGGGGACTTTCGGCCAGCGTTCATACTCTGAGCCTGACACCTAGAATGAGCTACGCCAGAATGATCGGTCGGGCGATCCTAAGGATGGTGCGGAATGCGCAGGTGTTGCGCGTCGATCTGATGCCGGACCATGACGACGTGCTCGGCTTCAGCAATCACTGGTATCCCCAGGCACGGGAAACGGCCAGCCCGTCTCGATAGGTGGGGATCTTTCCATCCGCGTGGTCGCACCACCGCTTTTCGTTGCCACCAAGCTTGAAGCCTACAAGGGGCGGGGTGAGGACGATCCTTTATCGAGCCACGACATCGAGGACCTCCTTAATCTCGTGGATGGCCGCCCTGAGTTACTTGATGAGGTGAGAGCCGCCGACAGCGACCTTCGGACCTATATCGCAGATGAGCTCAGCAAACTTCTCGACAATGATCTCTTCGGATATGCCGTGCAGAATGCGGCCGGAGACCCCGACCGGAACGAGGCAAATTTCATCGCCATGATCTACCTGATCGGCAGCCCTGTGTGGCGCATGCTGGAGCAGGTCAAATCCACATGAAGTGACGAAGAACCTTTTTATCCCAGTGAAGGCGGCCACTGGCGAGCTGTGTGCACTACACTCAGTATCCGTACCTGCATCCCCACAACGTCATAGACCAACATATAGCTGGGGTGAACAACCAGCTCCCGGGATCCAGGAGCACGGCCAGGCCGTCCGCTGTCAGGGTGGCCTACCAGCTGTGCGGCCTTCCCTGAAAACAGTTCATCCAACGTCAAGGCTGCCAGCGGATTCTCTGGCTCTATGTAATCGTAAATGTCGTCACGATCCTGCATCGCCTCTGGCGTCCAGACCAGCTCCATCATTTAGGCTTCGCCAGACGTGCACGGGTAGACGCACGGCGGGCAGCAAACCTGGCTTCCACATCGGCGGCAGGTATTAGATTGCCAGCTTCTGCCGAGGCCCGTGATTGCTCCACCTTGGCAACCAGCCAGGCATCATAGTTCTGCGCTTCCTGCTGCTGGGCTACATAGTTGCGCATGAAGTCTCGTAGAAGCTGTGCCCCGGTACGATCGTGAGCCTTGGCAGCACTGGCAAATTCTGCTTTCAGGGCCTCATCGACCCGAAAGGTGAAGGTAGCATCGCTCATGACACCCATCCTTATGTGTTACACAGTTACCACAGGATAGCACGGGGAGTATGGCATTCATCCACTCGCATCCGCTCTGAACAGATACACCACTGGTACTGAATCACATCGTCTATTCGAGACGCACGTCAGGCTCTGGGGATCACGCTGTTCTTACTCAATGGTAGATAGACCATCGTTTGTGCAGTTACAGCGCATCCCCAACGGCGCCTGGCGGCTGTTCCGCGCCAATCCTGGTGGCACACGACAAGGCAAGGCCGTTGTGATGCAGCATAGCGCCATTGAGGGCGCGGACCACGGCGGCAGTGTCACGATCAAGCTGTATCAGGGCGAGAAGGTCGGGGACCTGGCGGTCATCGGAAAATTCCTCTCTACGCTGTGAGCGAGTGGACGGCTGAGTGGTCGCCTTTGTCGATGCTGGCTGGATAGCGAGTGACAGAGCAGGCATGCTCAGCGCTATCCGATACCGCTGAACCAGGTGACCCCCATATGTCAGACCCGTTCAAGCAGCTCCGCGACGCCATGGACCAGTTCGCCACCGAACGCGACTGGGACCAGTTCCACTCACCCAAGAACCTGGCCATGGCGCTGACGGTGGAGGCAGCTGAGCTGCAGGAGTGCTTTCAGTGGCTGACCGAGGCGCAGTCCAGGGAGCTGGATGAGCAGCAACTGGCCGCCGTGCGCGATGAAATCGCCGATGTTCAGCTCTACCTGATCCGGCTGGCAGGCAAGCTGGACGTGGATATCGAAGCGGCGTGCCGGACGAAGATGGAGAAGAATGCGGAGAAATATCCGGCCGAGAAAGTGAAGGGAAGTGCGAAAAAGTACACGCATTATCAGGATTGACGTGATGTTTTCCCGTCTTTTTCCCTGCAGCGGCCTTCTCTACCTGACTTTGTCCCTTAAGCTTCCTCCGGCTGATTTTGGCCTCGAGCAGGGGCTGAGACTCGGCTTAGGTTTAAATTATCTGCTAAAAGCGGCCTTGAATGGCGTTTTCAGAGTGATAAATAAACCAGCTACCGCACAAGATCCCGTGTGACTCCGTTGTGACGCCGGCCGGATGGCCGGCGTTTGCTGGGCGAAGCGTGGCACTCGGTTTAGTGACCGCGAGTCAGGCGTGTGGCCAGCCACCAGCCCAGTAGCATCGTCAGCAGAAAACCCGCCAATGGCAGACTCATGGCGCTGCTGGAGACGATGGCAGGCCCGGGGCAGTAACCGCTCAGGCCCCAGCCAACACCGAACAGGGCCGCGCCGAGCAGCAGGCGGCCATCGATATCGCGACGCGTGGGCAGTTGGAAGCGCTCGCCCAGCAGGGGAGTGCCGCGCCGCCAGACGAGGCGATAACCGATGAAGGTGGTGATGACGGCACCGCCAAGCACGAAGATCAGTGTGGGGTCCCAGTCACCGGCCACGTCGAGAAAGCCGACGACACGCGCGGGATCGGTCATGCCGCTGAGTGTCAGCCCGAGGCTGAAGACCAGGCCGGTGATGAAGCCGATGATCGCTTTCATGGTGACTCTCCCAGCAGGTGTTGGCTCACGAAGACCGTCAGCATGGCGACGGTCACGAACACCACAGTGGCCACCAGCGAGCGGGGTGAAAGACGAGCGATACCGCAGACGCCGTGGCCACTGGTACAGCCGCCCCCGATGCCGGTTCCCACGCCTACCAGCAGGCCTGCGAACATCATGCTCAGGCCCCCGCTGGTGGGATCGCCGATCAGCGCATCTGAGCGCTCGGCCACATTGCCCCAGTCAAGATTGAACAGCACGAGGAGCAGCGGGCCGCTGATCAACCCGAGCACGAAGGCAATGCGCCAGCGGTGGTCCGGGCCTGATTCCAGAAGCGCTCCCCGCGTGATGCCACTGATACCCGCGATACGTCCCAGAAAGGCCATCAGCATCACTGCCGAGAGGCCGATCAGGACGCCGCCCGCGAGTCCTTTCATGCTGCTCATGATGTCCATGTCATTCGTCCTCCCTTTCGGCCATCCAGCGTTGCGACGATGATATGCTCGAGCCCGACCATCGCCAACCGTCATCGCCAGGCGACTTCGCCCACCGACTGCCGAGTCTACTGGTCAGGTGATTTGCCAGCCGGCTGACCTGTGGGGCATGCGACAAGGACGCGGAGGATTCGCAGGAGCACCATGAACGAACTGACTCAACGCCTGCGCACCTTTCTCAAGGTGGCGGAGCATCAGAGCTTCAATGTGGCGGCGCGGGAGCTGGATATCGCCAGTTCCACGGCGACACGTCATGTCAATCATCTGGAGCGCCAGCTGGGCGAGCCGCTGTTGGTGCGCACCACTCGCCATGTGCGGCTGTCGTCCGCTGGAGAGCGTGCCCTGATCCGCTTTCGCGCCATTCTGGCCGAGGTGGAACAACTGGAGGATGAGCTCGAGACGCTGAGTGAGCGCGTCGCGGGGCCGCTGCGTATCTCGGTGCCGTGGCGCTATTCACGCCTCTATCTGGCGCCGCTGGTGAGCGAGTTCATGCAGCGCTATCCCGAGGTGGCGCTGGATATCGTCAGCAGCGACCAGCGTGTGGATCTGATCGAGGACCACTTCGACGTGGCCCTGCGCATCGGTCACCTGGAAGATTCGAGCCTGATCGCGCGGCACATCAGTGACCAGCGCTTCGTGCTGGCCGCCGCGCCGTCTTACCTCGCGGCCCAGCCCCCGATCCATCGGCCGGAAGACCTGGAGCAGCACCGTCTGCTGACCTTCAGCTATACCACCGCCAATCATCACTGGCGATTGGTGCAAGGGGATCGTGAGCATCGTATCTCGGTGCGGGCCCGTGCGTTGCGCACCAACAATGCCGACATTCTCACCCAGGCGGCGCTGGGCGCCGCCGGCGTCGTGGTACAGCCGCTCTGGGCCATACGAGGTGAGCTGGCAAGCGGCCGCCTGATGCCGGTGCTGGAGGACTATCAGGTCACCTCATCGGATTTCGACACCGGTATCCATGTCGTCTACGCGCGCGAGAATCAGCATAACCCGCGCGTGCGCGCCTGGATCGACTTCTTGCTGGCCCGTCGCGAGCGGCTGTCCTGTCACTAGCCAGCCGTGAGCGCTTTCCGCCGTCCAGATATACGAAGGGGCCGATCTAAAGGGAGATCGGGCCCTGTGCGCGCGTCGCGACTGCTTGGACGATACTCATCAGGCGGTGTTTATCAGATGGTGCTCATCTGACAGCCATCAGTAGAGGATATCGCTGCGGATGATGTACTTGGCGCCGTCGCGGATCGGCTCGCTGGCGTGCACGCAGTGCTGCGGATGCGAGCCATGCGGGAAGCACAGTACGCCACCCTTGGGCGTGGAGACCGAGACCGTCTGGATATCGTCCCGCGACTGAGCCGGCTTGTCGGGATCACGGCGGCTGACCAGAAACTCGGTGCGCCCGCCAGTGTAGCCATCGCTTAAGAAGATGAGGAAGGTGTACTGGCTCATCAGGCCCGGATAGGCGCCCTGGACGACCTCGCCATTGATGACGCGACTGCCCGGCCAGGCGCCATCGGTGTGCGGCTTGAAGAAGTCGCCGGCCTCGTAGCGATAGACACGAAAGCGCGCATTGATGCCTTTGGCTCCCTCGCCCCGGATCTGCTCAGTGACCAGTGGCGCCGAGCGCTGCCAGACGACCTGATCGACCGCTTCACTGACGACCCAGTTGACGTTGTGATTGTGGCGTACCGAGCGCGGCAGGGAGACCGGCGCATCTTCCTCGAAGCCCATGTCCTCCAGAACGGCAACGAAGTTGTCGGCCTCGGCAGGTGTCAGCACATTGAGCAGCTGGAAGGCGCCGGGGACACCCTCGACCTCCTGACGGACAACCTCTGGCGTCGCGTCGGCTTCGAAGAGGTCAGACACGTCGCCGTTGTCCGTCCAGATGGGCAGGGGCATGGGGGAGAAGCCGCGTTCGTGGCTGACGACATGGAATGACAAGCTCATGGCAAAGCTCCTGAATGACGAAGAATGTGAGACGAAAACGTGGGGACAGCGATGCCTGCCGGGAGGAAGGCCTGGATGACCGTCAACTGGCGGTGAGTGTCGGTACCGAGGAGAAATAGTCAGCTACCTGGATGGGCCCGGTATCCGCCATGTTGCCCTTGGCGCTCAGCCGCTACCAACGGCCGCTGCACCTCAGTCGGGATAGCGGACCAATACCCGCGTCTCCAGGCTGGTGCGTGTGGGCGCATCTTCGGGCGTGTCGAGCAGCTCGGCCGCGGTATGCGCGACCGGTGGCTTGCCGGCGCTGTCGAAGGCATTGAAGACGATGGCTTCGTCGGGGCGCATATGTGAGACGAAGTACCAGCGGTGATCCGGATTATGGACGAGGCCCTGGATCTGGCCGCAGCGATCTGGATAGAGGATGTCGATGTTGACCCAGTCCTCGTGGTGCACGCTTTGGGTATCGGCGAATGCCAGCGGGTCACGCGCGACGGCCTGCTCGACGGGCTGCCAGACATTGACGATGCCGTAGTGGCCGCTCAGCCAATGCTCCGCCTGCTCGGGCGGCAGCAGATCGCGCACGCGCTGCGGGCCAGAGCGTGGCGAGTAGTCGACATGCACATGCTGCGCCGGCACGCGTTCACCTTCGAAGCCGCGCAGGGTGTGGTCGAACACATGCACTTCACTGACACCGAGCTGCTGCTTGAGCAACGCCTCGATGGCTGGCGTGTGCAGGCGGTCGCGCGCCTTGGCGTCGCGTACATCCACGGCAAGCTCGGGCGTATCGAGAAACAGCAGGCCCTGGGACGCGAAGCTTGGCGGAGTAGCGCGCAGATCCTGCAAGCTGACGCTTTGGCGATCATGCTTCGGCTCAATGCGCCGACCGGTCTCGCCGTCCGGGTCCACCTTGATCTGCAGACCTTCCGGGCGATCGAGCTGATAATTGACGAACGCCAAGGGGGTAAGGATGGGCGCTGACATGATCGAGACCTCCTTCACGATGAGTTGTCAGATGATGAGCACTGACATGCACTTGGGCCGGCCGCTTGCGCTGTGGCGAGTCCAAGAGGCTGGTTGGCGAGCTTAGTGCATTGGCGCAGACACAAAAAAGGCGCCTGTCTGCAATTTTTTATTGCACGAATGGCAATAATCAACGGCTGCCAAGCGTCCGTGGTTTCCGCATGTTGTTTCCGTCTCCGTCCTTATTCCCATCCCAATAAACCGATAAGTAACTGATAAACAAAGGCTGGGAGAGCCGCCAAGAGCAAGGCTGACGTCATAGAGAGTTGGCATTCGACGTGTTGATGTAGATAAGGGCCGGCTTGTATAGTCAAGTTGCTATTGCAAAGACGTCATCCAGGCGCATCTGTCAGATTATGCGATGGGTGAGCGTGATATTCATCGTGCCAAGGGAATGGTCATGAAAGATAAGCGTGTGCCTGTAACTCCAGTGTTTTATCGCGGTGCGTCAGCGGCTCTGTGTGTCGTCGCTCTGAACGGCTGTACCGGTATGGCCGAGACGGGCCCTGCAACCGACGTGCCCGGACATCCAGAAAGCACCAAGACCAATGTGCTGGAAGCAGGGGCCAGTGCATTGCAGACCGATGCACCGACGGATCAGCTCAATATCTATCTTGTTGGTTTCCATCCCATGAAGGATGAGCCAAGCCATCAATTCGAAGCGCATCACTTCTGCCAGCAAGTCAACGAAGACTTCATGCAGTGTGCGCTTTACGATGGAAATACTGCGGATGCCCACCTCACCGGGGTGGAATACATCATATCCGAAAGCGTTTTTGAGACCCTGCCTGAAGAAGAGAAGCAATATTGGCATCCCCATAACGGGGAGATTCTGTCTGGCCAATTGGTCGCGCCCAACCTGCCTGAAACCGCTGATCATGAGCTGATGCAATCCAAGATGAACAGCTATGGCAAGACGTGGCACACATGGAGCAGTTCACACAGCGATGAACAAGACCAGGCGTTGCCGCTGGGTAAGCCCGAGCTGGCTTGGTCCTTTAATCGTACCGGAGAGCCGCAGCCGGGCCTGGTCGAAGATCGAGACCAACGTATGGGGATCGACACAGAGGAGCGGCGTCAGGCCAGGCAAGATCTGGTGCCGCTGGCCAATCCCCAGTCGGGTGTTGATGTGTTGAAAGGAGAGTTTCCCAGGTCAACCCAGCCCATCCCTGGTGTGGAAGCCAAGACCAGTGAGTGATGTCGTCGGTTTTGCCGGTTGGCTGTGGTGATCGGTACTGCCGGGTTCCGGATGATGGGTTGCTCGCTTGGTGAAACGCGAGCCGCCCTGCGGGTCTCTGGTGGGAGCGGGGGAGGTCAGCGACGCCAGCCTCGTCCCGGGCACCAGCCGCGCAACGTGCGAAAGTTCTGTTGCCATGCTTTAAAAAGGTTTGACAAGGCACGCCGAGCCGTGAGAGGATGCTTCTCGTTGGTTAGCAAGTCGTATATTTCAGTACTGATCGAATCATTCGGTAGCCTGGCAATATCCCCCTTGTTATATCCATATTTCTGGGATGACACCCGGCAAACTGTAATGACAACGCTCTGCGTTAAGGAATTCGATCATGGCAACTGGCACAGTTAAGTGGTTTAACGACGCTAAAGGTTTCGGCTTCATTTCTCCGGCCGACGGTGGTGACGACCTGTTCGCCCACTTCTCCGAAATCAAGGCTGAAGGTTTCAAGTCCCTGCAGGACGGTCAAGAGGTCTCTTTTGACGTGACCCAGGGCAAGAAAGGCCTTCAGGCTTCTAACATCAAGGTTATCTAACTTCTAGTTAGCTAACTGAGATGAATGACAAGACCCGCTCCGGCGGGTCTTGTCGTTTTTGTGTGTGAAAAGTCTAGGTCTGGCCGTGTGTGGTCGGCGTTTATCTTCTTTTCGGGCTCCGCATGCTTGGGTTGTCTTGCGAAGCAGCCTGGCCCGGTTATCTAGGGCTTGTCTGAAAAGTGCCTGCGCTCGGTAATACGGCGTTAAAAATCGGATCAAAATGCTCATTTACACTCCGTAAACTGCGCTTTCTCACCGATTTTTGCCTTGTCTAACCTTCGCTCGTCGACTTTTCGGACTGAGCTTAGGAGGCCTTCGTGCTGGACCAGCGGGATTGGCAGGCCGGTAGCTCAACCTGCCCAAGAGGCGATAGTGGTGGATAGCAAACTTTGCTGACGGCTTTAACGCGTCAAAGGGGCTTCGCTGGGCTTGCCTCATCAGCATAAAGCAGCCAGTCTCCCATGCCGCTGTCCTCAAGGGCGTAAACTCCCCGACCAGAGCGCCATACCAGGCCCTTCTCGCGAAGCGAGTCGAGCGCACGTTGAACGGTGGATGCCGAAGGCTGGGTCTTGCGCTTGGCAAGAGCCTGGATCTCCTTGAGCGTATCCTTGGTGAAGGGTGTAAAAGGGCGCTGTTGCGCCGATGTTCGGGCCAGGACGAGCAGGATGGCGCGCTGTAGCTCGGGCAGTTGATCGAAGTCGGACTGGAAGAGGGCCTGGTAGTCTGCCTGGATCGATTGTGCTCCTTGCTCCAGCAGCTTTCCGAGGTCGTCGGCCCGCCCGTGCTCCAAGGCAACGCGCTTGATGACGTCCCACAGCAGTTCAGGACGGCGACCCACACGTTCGAAGGTCTTGGCGACATCTGCGACCTGGAAGGTGTTACCAGGAGCCAGCCTTGCATTGACGTGGTGGGTAAATGCCTCCACGAAATCATCCCCCAGTAACGGGAAGGGGGTGACGGTATTGCCGAAGAAGGGCTGGTCGCGGCTCAACACCAGTTGGGCCAGCTTGTCACGACTGCTCCCAGTGAACACCAGACGCAGGCCTGGTTTCGCCCTGCCCAGGGTCAACGCATCGCGAGCGGCCTTGAGTGCGAACATGGTGTTCATCCCCTGCTCGCTACTGAGTGCATGCTGTGCCTCGTCGATGAAGAGTACGACCAGACGTTCCGATGCTTCGTGCAGTGCCTGCAGGGCTTCCGTCAGGGTGGCTTCATCCGGCAGAGCGGAACCTGTCAGGTCCCACGTCAGCGTCTTGTGTAGCGTGACGGAATCGACGCCGGCAGCACTCAAGAGCTTCTTGATGCGCGGCGCGTAGGTCTGCAATCTGGCCATGATAGCGCGTTCGATCAGCAGGCCTGGATCCATCTGGCGGTCTGCCCAGAGGTCGACGTAAACCACTTCCCAGCCGTGCTGTTCGCAGGCAGGCATCAGGTCCTGCCGCAGGAAGGTGCTCTTGCCGGTGCGCCGTGGTGCGGCGAGGAATAGCCCGCCGCTGTAGTCGATCAGGCCATCGCCAGCCAGGCCTGTCACGATCGACTGTGCGAGGGCTGGTCGGTGAAAGACATAAGTTGCGGAAACCATGGAATACGCCTCTTTACGCGGCTATGCGTAAAATTATACATCATGGCGGTAAAGGGCCATAATGCGGGCCTGCATCGTCAGCACGATAGGCGAGTTCAGCAGGACGGCGCTGGCAAACCGTTTCTGGTGGGTGAACAGTCTGTCCGGCGCACTGCTGTGCATTCCGGCTAGTGCACCGATTCACCGATAAAACAAAGCCCCTCGATCGAGGGGCTTTGTTCCTTCTTTACTCAGGCCTTAGTGGGCCAGCATTTCATCGACGATACCCTGGCCGTCCAGTTCGGAGGGGTAGTAGGTCGGCCAGTTGGTGACTTCTTCAAGCAGGGCCGCACGGTCGTCACCCCAGTACAGGTGGTAGTGGTCGGCCTCGGTCGGGTAGATGGCATGGTCGCTGAACTGGATGTAGTTCGGCAGGCTGTCGTCTTCACCCTGGTACTCGAAGATGTAGCGAACGCCACGGTTGCCGGCCTTGTAGGTCAGGACTTCGTAGCCGTCGGAGGCGTATTCGCCGGAGAGCACCTGACCATCTTCGTGGAAGGAGACGGTAGAGCCATCGATGACGATACGGTCGACGTCGGTCTTGTAGCCGATCTCGTAGTACGCCTTGTATTCCTCGGCGCTCTTGTCATCGCTCTGCTGGGCCTTGTGGGCGAACACTTCGTCGAGGGTGCCGTCCAGCAGGTAGGGGTAGACGGACTGCCAGTCGCCTTCCCAGTCGGACAGCGGCCGATCCTTGATCTGGTCGTCGTCGAAATAGCCGGCGTAGATGTCCTTGGCGTGATCATGCTCATGATCATGATGGTCGTGATCGTGCGCTTCACTGGCCGCGGAATCGCTTTGTGCGAGGGCCAGGGGGGCGGTCGCCAGTGTCAGGGCGCTGATTGCGGCGACGGCCATACGGCGGGTCAGAATCGGGTCCATCGTCTTGCTCCTTGGGGTGATTGGTGGGGCGTTGTGGCCTCCCCGGAGAGGCCTTGGAGAGAACAGGGCTTTTATCACTCGGCCTCGGCGGCGCAGCGGGCGACGCCGTCGGCCAGTTGGCGCAGCAATGCGGGATAGAGCTCGGTACCGAGCGGCAGGTCGACGCCCAGGGGATCGATGACCAGCGACGTCTCGACGCCGGTGCCTTGGAACACGCTGTCCACCAGCGCCGGGTTGAACTGGGGCTCTCGGAAGACGCACTGGACGCCGAGATCGGCGACACGCTGCTGGATCTCTCGGATACGCGCAGGGCTCGGGTCAGATGCATCCCCCAGGGAGATCGCCCCGGCCGCTGGCACATCGAAGCGGCGCTCGAAGTACTGGTAGGCATCGTGGAAGACGATGAAGCGCGTACTCTGGGCCTGCTGGAGGCGGGTCTCCAGTTCATCGATCAGGTCATCGAGCTCGCCGCGGGCTTCCTTTGCGTTGTGTCGATAGATGTCGGCGTTGTCGGGATCGAGTTCGGCCAGTGAAGTTGCTATGGCATCGAGCCAGGCCTGGGCGTTGACCGGGTCCAGCCAGCCGTGGGGGTCCCAGCCTGAATGGTCGTGATGGTCGTGGCCGGCATGTTGCTCGTGCTCGTGGCCGTCATGCCCTTCGTGGTGCCCGTGGCCCTCATGCTCCTCGTGCTCATGGAGCTCATCATGATCGTGGGCCTCGAAGGTCGCGCCCTGTCGATAGGTCAGGCGCTGCGTGCCGGCGCTTTCCATCAGCTCCACCTGCTGCGCATCCACCGCCAGTGACTGGCGTGCCTTGGCAAGCCAGGGCGTCAATCCATCGCTGACCCAGAACACCACGTCGGCCTGCGCCAGGGCTTCGGCCTCGGAAGGACGCATGGCGTAGCCGTGGGGGGAGGCTCCAGGCTGGATGACCAGTTGCGGCGTCCCCAGGTCTCCCATCACGCGCTCCACCAGGCTGTGGACCGGCGGAATATCCACGGCCACCGAGGGGACCTCTGCGGCAGCCATCGCAGGAAGCAGCAGGCAAGGGAGGAGAAGGGGGCGTAGCGAGGTGTGCATCGTCATCGATCTCTTGGAGCGTTCTCGGGGCGGGTGATTGTGGCATGTTTTGTTATGATATAACATTGTTTTCGAAATCGAGAAAGGCTCTGGAGAATGTTCATGCCGCTATTGTCGATCGATGATCTGCGGGTCGTCCTGGGAGGGCAGACCATCCTCGAGGGCATAGACCTCAAGCTCGAATGCGGCGAAATCGTGACGCTGGTCGGCCCCAACGGGTCGGGCAAATCGACGCTTTTGCGTACCATCATCGGTGCGCTGACGCCCGCTGGCGGACGTTTGGTGCGAAGGCCCGGGCTCACCATCGGCTATGTACCGCAGCGGCTGGCCATCGGTCCGACCCTGCCGATGACGGTCACGCGCTTTCTCAACCTGCCTCGTCGACGTTCCCGCAAAGCCGTGCAGCAGGCCCTGGCGCAGGCCGGCGTGCCTGAGCTGGGCTCGCAACAGTTGCTGTCGTTGTCAGGCGGCCAGCGACAGCGTGTTCTGCTGGCGCGAGCCCTGCTGGAGAAGCCCGACCTGTTGCTGCTCGATGAGGCAACCCAGGGCCTCGACCACCGGGGTACGGCGGATTTCTATCGCCAGATCGAGCGGGTGAGGCGCGAAACGGGCTGCGCGATCCTGATGGTCAGCCATGAGCTGCATGTGGTGATGCGCACCTCGGATCGGGTGATCTGCCTCGATCGCCACGTCTGCTGCCAGGGCACGCCCGAGCGAGTGCTGGCGTCCCCGGCCTATCAGGCGCTGTTTGGCCCCGATACCGCTTACGCGCTCGCCTTCTACCGCCACGAACATCTGCGCGAAAAAGACGCCGCTAGCCCGGCCTTGGCGCAGGTGGGCGCTGCCCGCTCGTTGGGGGTCTCGGCCTGATGCTCGATGACTTCATGCTGCGTGCGGCGCTCGCCGGTATCGGTGTGGCATTGGCCGCCGCCCCGCTGGGCTGTTTTGTGGTGTGGCGCCGCATGGCCTACTTCGGTGATGCCACCGCGCACGCCGCCATCCTTGGTGTGGCACTGTCGCTGTTGCTGTCGACCTCGATCTTCGCCGGAGTGCTGGTGGTGTCGCTGCTGATGGCGATCCTGGTCTCGTTGCTCAGCGGTCGTGGCTATGCCATGGACACCTTGCTCGGGGTCATGGCTCACTCGGCGCTGGCCTTCGGGCTGGTGGCGGTGTCCTTCGTGTCCGGGGTGCGTATCGACCTGATGGCATATCTGTTCGGTGACATTCTGGCGGTCGGCAAGGGGGATCTGGTGTTGATCGCCGGCGGCGCCTTGCTGGTCATGGCGCTGGTGGGGTGGCGCTGGTCGTCACTGTTGACGGCGACCCTGGACGCGGATCTGGCGCGGGCCAATGGCATCCATCCCGGGCGCGAGCAGCTGGTGCTGACACTGTCCCTGGCGGTGGTCGTGGCGGTGGCGCTCAAGGTGGTGGGGGTACTGTTGATCGCTGCACTGCTGATTATTCCCGCCGCCGCCGCCAGACCCTTCTGCCGCACCCCGGAAGCCATGGTGCTGGTGGCAGTGGTGATCGGAGCCGCGTCTACCACCGGCGGTCTTCAGGCGGCCTACTGGCTCGACACGCCTACCGGTCCGACCATCGTCAGCCTCGCCGCTGTGGTGTTTGTCCTGTGTAGCCTGGTGGATCTCGGCAGGCGCCGGTTCGTCAGAATGTCTTCCAGCAATATCTCGTCCTGAACGGGTAACCCGTGCGTTGCTGCTTTGGGCGCAGGCCGCCACTGCAGGATCAGCCTTGCCTTACTGGCCCTTGCGCAGTCTAGCAGCATCATGAGTCATCGGCTGGTCTGGTGGCGATCTCCGCACGAGGAGGTTCAAAGTCGATATCGATGTCGCCATCGTCAGGCATCGCCAGCGTATCGGCGATGTTGCGACGTTGTCCGGCAAGCCGTTGGCACTATCGCTCGCACTGGAGCCATCGCTCGTCTGCCTGTACGCAAGCGCTACGGGCACCTAGCGTGGTCGGCCCCTGTGTGGCCGGCCACGCCGGCGCTTGTCCCGGGTCGGCGCAGTGTGCACGGGGCTCGGCGTCGGGACGAGCCGCACGGCTGTCGGGCTTCTCAGGACGTACAGATCCACAGTATCCGCGCCGGCTCGTCGCCGACCGATATCACCGCGTGGCCCATCTGGCTGTCGAAGGACATGCTGTCGGCAACCTTGAGCCGGGTCGGCTCGTAGTGCTCCGTCCATACCTCCACTTCACCCTGCTGCACCACGATCTGCTCATGTCCGGCGTGGCGCTGCAACTCGCCAAACTCCTCGATACTGGTGTTGAGCACCGTCGTGGAAAACACCAGAAAGTCCTTGGCCACCATGTCGTTGCACAGAAGCTCGAAGCGATAGTCGGGGGTCTCGACCACGGGCCCCTGGCCCGCCCGGGTGAGGGTACGCCAGCCGCTCAGGGCGCTGCGTTCGTTGTGATAGAAGAGTTCGCTGACATCTACCTCCAGGGCGGCGGCCAGCTTGACGATCACGTCGTAGGTCGGGGATAGCCGGCCGTTCTCGATACGCGAGATGCTGGCGGCGGAACTGCCCGAGGCCTCGGCCATCTGGGCGATGGTCAGGCCCCTATCGCTTCTGAGTGCCTTCAGGTTGGTGCCGATGGAACCTGCCTTGCGCGGACGCTCCCTGACGCGTGGGGGCGGGGTGACGGTGTCGCTCATGCTGGCCTCCGACGCCTTTGCCTCGAATTTTTCAAGAAAAAGCGTTGGTTGTTGGTCTTTTTTTATAGTTTTGACTGAATATTGCGTATATGCAATCCTCATTCACGAACGCGACAATAGCAAGGTGTGTGCGTGTGAGCGGGCGCTCCGGCGTGATCCCGGGGTTGCCAAAGCGCTTGCCAGCACGGTCATTGCGCTCCTAGGGCTTGTCTGAAAAGTGCCTGCGCTCGGTAATACGGCGTTAAAAATCGGATCAAAATGCTCATTTACACCCCGTAAACTGCGCTTTCTCACCGATTTTTGCCTTGTCTAACCTTCGCTCGTCGACTTTTCGGACAGCGCCTAATTTCCACAAGAAAATCCAATGGGGATAATAATGTACAAACTGAATCGACTGGCGGGTGGTGTCGCCCTGGCGGCCGCGCTGGCGGGTGCCTCGCTGAGTGCAAACGCAGAGGAAATGAACTGGAAGATGGCCACTCCCTGGGGCGGCGGTCCCTGGCTTGAGCGCGATGCCCAGACCTTCGCCGACTATGTCGACCAGCTGACGGCCGGTGACATCGCCATCGAGGTGTTCCCCGGTGGCACCCTGGGGGGCGCGCTGCGGGTCACCAATACGGTCAAGGCCGGGGTGGCCGAGGTCAGCCACAACTACGTCAACTACGACTACGGCACCGATCCCACCGCGGCGCTGCTGGCCGGGCATTCCAGCGGCCTGACGCCGGAAGAGTTCATGATGTGGATGTACGAGGGCGGCGGCGTGGAGCTGTATGAAGAGTTCCGCCGTGACGTCTTCGATGTGGTGGCCTTCCCCTGTTCGATTCTGGGCACCGAGATCTTCCTGCACTCCAACAAGAAGGTCGAGACGCTGGAGGACTTCCAGGGTCTGCGCCTGCGCACCTCCGGCGCCTGGGCCGAGATCGCCTCTCAGCTGGGTGCATCCACCGTGGTCATGGCGGGCAGCGAGATCTACAACGCCCTGGACCGTGGCGTGATCGACGCCGCCGAGTGGGGTAGCCCCGAGATGAACAAGCCCACCGGCTTCCAGGACGTGGCGCAGTACGTGATCCTGCCTGGCGTGCACCAGTCGGGTGGCTTCCTCGAGTGCCAGGTCAACCAGGACGCCTGGGATGCGTTGAGCGCCGAACAGCAGGAGCTGCTGCGTCTGGCCGGCAAGCTAAGCGTGTTCGACTCCTGGCTCGCGAGCTCCTACGCCGACCTCGAGGCCTACCAGGAGCTGGTCGACGGCCCCAACGAGATCGTCCAGCTGGATCAGTCGTTCATCGACGCCATCTATGAAGAAACGCGCAAGTGGGAAGACGAGAACGCCGAGAGCAACGAGTGGTTTGCCCGGGTGCTCGAGTCCCAGCGTGAGTTCAAGGCCAGCATGACCAACTGGCAGCAGTATCGTCTGCCGATCGGTGCCATGGGTCGCGACTGACCACACGCCTTGCGGCCCGGCCAGACAGCAAGAGCTAACCCCCTTGCTGCCTGGTCGGGCCGCTGTCTTTACCACCACCTGTGGGCAAACGAGATGAAGCTTATTCACGCTATCGAGCGGCTGACCCGCCTGGCGGGAGGGCTGGGCGCCATGCTGACCTTTCCGCTGATCGCGGCCCTGGTCTATGAGGTGTTCAGCCGTTACGTGCTGGGCCGCCCGACCCTGTGGGCCTTCGAGGTCAGCTACATGGTCATGGGTGCCATCTTCATGCTGGGCATGGCCAACGCCCTGCGCCTGGGCCAGCACGTCAGCGTCGATCTGTTGACGTTGCGCTGGTCGGATCGCACCAACGCAGCGGTGCGCCTGGTCGGCTACCTGCTGTTTCTGCCGGTGCTGGGCTGGCTGGTGTGGGAGCTGGGGCAGTATGCGCTGGAGGCCTTCGCCTCGAACGAGCGCTCTGGCCGCTCGGCCTGGAACCCGGTGATCTGGCCCGTATTTCTGACCTGGTGGGCCGGCTTCGTGCTGCTGGCGCTGCAGGTCGTGGCCGAGATCCTCAAGGCGATCCATATCATGCAAGGGCGCACGCCCGACCAAGGGGGCGCGGCATGAGCGACTATCTTGCGCTGGTGATGTTCCCGGCTTTGATCGGTTTCATCATCGCCGGCTTTCCGATCGCATTTTCGATGATTCTGGTGGCGACACTGTTCGGCATCATGCAGTTCGGTGACGCTGCCGCCTATCAGTTGCTGACCAAGATCGAGGACACCGCCTCCAATTCGATCCTGGCGGCGGTGCCACTGTTCATCTTCATGGGCGCCATGCTCGAGCGCTCCGGTATCGCCGAGCGGCTGTTCACGGCGATCCACTTCTGGACCCGTCGGCTGCCGGGGGGACTGGGCGTCGGCGCGGTGGTCATGGGGACCTTGTTCGCCGCGGCCAGTGGTGTGGTCGGTGCCACCGAGGCGGTGATCGGGCTCTTGGCCATCCCGGTCATGCTCAAACATCAGTACAGCAAGTCGCTGATGTCCGGCACCATCTGTGCCAGCGGCTCGCTGGGGACGGCGATCCCGCCGTCTATCACGGTGGTGGTGCTGGGCCCGGTGGCCAGCGTCTCGGTGGGGTCGCTGTTCAGCGGCCTGATGTTCCCGGGCTTCCTGATGGCGCTGTTCTTCTTGCTCTACATCGTGCTGATCGCCTACTTGAAGCCGGAGATGGCACCGCGCATGGCGCAGGACGACGCCGAGCGGGCGACCCTCGGCGAGAAGCTCAAGATGACCTTCGGTGCGCTGCTGCCGACCATGGCGCTGATCATGACGGTGCTCGGCACGATCTTGCTCGGCATCGCCACGCCGACCGAGGCGGCCGCCTGCGGCGCCCTGGGATCGGTGGTGCTGGCGCTGGCCTATCGCAACCTGACGCTGGACGTGCTGTGGAACTCGGCCAAGCGGACCTTGAATATCTCGGCGATGATTCTGCTGATCGTGCTGGGGGGCAACATGTTCGCCGGAGTGTTCTTCGCCGCCGGAGGCATGGCCACGGTGCAGTCGCTGTTGATGGACACCGGCATGAGCCCCTGGATGATCCTCGGCATGATCCTGCTGATCGCCTTCCTGGCCGGCTTCGTGCTCGACATGATCTCGGTGGTGCTGATCGTCATCCCGGTGGCCATGCCCATCGTGCGTGCTCTCGGCTTCGACGAGATCTGGTTCTGCGTGGCCTTCCTGGTGGTGATGCAGACTAGCTATCTGACGCCGCCGCTGGCACCGTCGATCTTCTACCTCAGGGCGATCACACCGCCGGAGGTGACGCTCAAGCACATGTACATCGGGGTGGTGCCCTTTATCGTGGTACAGCTGGTAGTGCTGGCGCTGGTACTGAGTTTCCCGTCGCTGGCGCTGTGGCTACCCGAGCAGTTGAGCGGCCCCTCGTGGAAATGACCCCGGACACTGACAAAGGAGACGCCCCCATGAAGGACTCCGACACCACCGTCGACAACGGGGCCTACCTGACCCGCGAGGCGCTGATGTCGCTCAGTCGCCGCGTGCTGGAGCACCAGGGCTTCAGTGCCGAGCAGGCCAGGGCCCTCGGCGAGACCCTGGTGGCGGCGCAGATGGACGCTAGCCACTCACACGGGCTCTACCGTCTGCTGGGGATCGTCCAGACGCTGCGCCAGGGCGCGGCGGTCGCCGACGCCGTCCCGGAGGTAGAAGACGTGGCCGCCGGGGTGGTGCGGGTCGATGCCGGCGGTGGCTTTTCACCGCTGGCCTTCGAGCTGGGGCTGCCGCTGCTGGTGGACAAGGCCCGCGACGCCGGGGTCGCGCTGATGGCGATCAATCACTGCGTGCATTCCACCGCCTTGTGGGTCGAACTCGAGCGGCTGACGGAACAGGGCCTGGTGGCGATCGCCTGTAACCCCACCCAGGCCTATATGGCGCCCCACGGCGGCAGTCGCCCGCTGTTGGGCACTAATCCGCTAGCCTTTGGCTGGCCCAGGCCAGGGCGCGAGCCGCTGGTGTTTGATTTTGCCACCAGCGCCATCGCCCGGGGCGATATCGAGCTGCATCGCCGCGAGGGCAAGCCGATCCCCGAGGGCTGGGGGGTCGATCGCGACGGGGGGCCCTGCACCGACCCAACGGAAGTACTGGATCACGGCGCCATGCTGCCGTTTGGCCAGCACAAGGGCTCGGCACTGGCGCTGATGGTCGAGCTGATCGCCGGCCCGATGATCGGCGACCTGCTGAGCGTCGAGTCCAGCGAGCACGACGCCGGTCGCGCAGGGCTTCCGTACCACGGGGAACTGATCATCGCCATCGACCCGGCGCGCACCGCAGGCGCCACCAGCGAGGCGCACATGGCCAGGGCCGAGCGCTTGTTCGACGAGCTGCTGGGCCAGGGCGCACGCTTGCCGGCCCAGCGTCGTTACCGTGAGCGGGCGCTGAGTGAATCACGTGGCGCCTGGGTGCCCCAGGCGTTGCTCGATGATATCGAGGCGCTGCTGGCGTGAGGTGACGCGGGGCGCCTTAGCCGAAGGTGTCGCCGCCCGGCCGAAGGTACATGAGGCTTACACGAAGTCATTGCCGCGCCTCTGGGACGCGCCGTGATCATTTCCTACGCTGGGGTACGGTTGGGCAGCGACGCCCGACCGAGAGCTCATTTGTTCGAAGCGAGGGCATGTCATGGCAATGACAGGGACGTTATTGGTGATGCTGGCATCGCTGCAGTGGGGGCTCGCCGGCGGTTTCGGCAGCCTGCTGTTGCAGCGCGACTGGACGCCTGAGGCGGTGTCCTTCTGGCGGGCGCTGGTGGGGGTGGGTGTGATGCTCGTGTGGCTGGCGCTGTCCTGGTGGCGGCGCGGGCGACCGACGGTCAACCGCCGGATGGCGATGTGGGCAATGCTCGCCGGGTGCGGTATCGCCGCCAACTTCACCTTTTACTTCATCAGCATCAGCGAGAGCAGTGTGGCGGTGGCGGCGACCCTGATGTACAGCGCGCCGATCTTCGTGTTCGTCGTGTCCTTCCTCACCGGGGCCGAGCGTCCGTCATTGGTGCAGTGGCTGGCCATGGCGGTGGTGATGGGCGGTATCGTGCTGTTGACCGGCATCTACCGCGCCGACGCCGGCGTGGTGACGCCTTTCGGGATCGCCGCCGGTTTGCTGGCAGGCGTCGGTTACGCCTTCTTCATCTTCGGCTTTCGCTTTGCGGCATTGCATGGCTCGGCCACGGCGGCGCTGCCGATGGCGCTGGCCACCGCCGCCCTGTTGATCCTGCCGCTGGCGGATTTCTCGACGCTGGCCTCGGTGCCTGCGTCCGCTGACGTTTCGCTGTTTCTGCTGGTCGGTGTGCTGGGCGGCGCGCTGTCGTTCTTCTGCTACGTTGTCGGCGTGCGCTATACGCTGCCGACCATGGCCTCCATCGTCGCCATGGTCGAACCGGTCACCGCGACCTTGTTCGGGCTGTTCGTGCTGGACGAGAGCCTGACCCTGCCTCAGGTCGGGGGCATGCTGCTGATTCTCGGCGCGGTGACCGGTATCAGCCTGCTCAAGCACCGTGCGGCGACAGCCTCAGAGTAGGCAAGTCGCCTCGATAGCACAGACGTCGTCGGCGCCACGGTCGTCACCGTCTGCCGACCTGGCAGAGACCAGTCCTGCGAGGGGCGCTGCGGGCCTTGAGCTCGGCGCCCGGGCTACTCCAGTCCGATGTTCTTGGCCGGGAATTTCTCGAAGGTGGCGCGATGGGCGCCGGCTTCGGCCACCATGGACGCCTGCCAGGCGTTGCGTCGGTGGCCGACGGTCATCTGTTCCTTGGGGTCGATGTAGAGATTGAACAGCCAAGGGGCCAGGGCGGTCCTTTCCACCGTCGCCATATCGATCCAGCGCAGGCCATCGTCGGCGCGCACCACAGCGGTATGCATCTTGTACTCACGCATGCGCAGGGCGGTGAACTGGTTGCCCAGCCACATGTAGACCTGCTCGCGGTGGGACTGACCGTTCTCGGTAAGCAAGAAGGACGTCTGGTCGATGCCGTCGATGTAGCGGTCCTGAGGGATGCCGTCTTCGGCGCCGCCCAGGGTGGCGAAGGTATTGAACAGGTCCATCAGATCGAACAGGCCGTCGGAGCGCTGGCCGGGCGGGATCATGCCCTTCCAGTAGGCGATGCCCGGGACCCGCACGCCGCCTTCCCAGGTGGTGCCCTTGGCGCCACGGAAGGGGGTGTAGCCGCTGTCCGGCCAGCTATCCATCTGGGGCCCATTGTCCGAGGTGACGAAGATGAAGGTGTTCTCCAGCTCGCCGCTGTCATCCAGCGCCTGAACGATGTCACCGATATAGCTGTCGACCTCGACGACGGCGTCCTTGTAGGGATACTTCGATGGACTGGCGCCGCGAAACGCCTCCGATGGCCAGTTGTCGGCGTGCACCTTCATGAAGGCGTGGGTGATGAAAAAGGGCGCGTCCTGCTGCGACAGCCGCTGGATGCTGTCGACGGTGTAGTCCCTGAGTCGGGCGTCACCCTCGGCCATGTCCTCGATGGAGCTGACCTGGCTGACCACCTCGGTGGTGCCGTCGGCGAGGCCGTGGATCAGGTTGTCATCGGCCTTGATCCGGTCGTAGCGCTCAAGCTTGTCGTCATCCAGTACCAGGTCGGGATAGCGACGCTCATCGAAGCGCTGGGTGTATTCCTTCTGCGCCCGGTAGTAGCCGTAGAACTCGTCGAAGCCCACATCGTGGGGGCGCATGCCTTCTTCTTCCCCGATATGCCACTTGCCCACCAGCAGACTGTAGTAGCCCTGGTTCGACAGCAGCCTGGCAATGGACGTCTCGCCTTCCCATGGATTCACGCTGACGCTGTCGCCGGCAAGGATCGGGCGGATCAGGCCGGTGCGTACCGGCAGACGGCCGGTAAAGATGGCCGCACGTGTGGGCGTGCAGGTGTACTGCGAATAGGTCGACGTCAGCATCAGGCCTTCATCGGCCAGCCGGTCCATATGCGGGGTGGGGGCGCCGACGGCCTCGCCACCACCGAAGGCGCCAGGGTCACCGTAGCCCAGGTCATCGACGATAAACAGCAGGATATTAGGCTTCTGGCCCGCGCGGGCCTCGAAGTCCGCCAGCGCCTGGGCGGCCGCAGCCTGCTGCTGGGGGTGGGGAATGGCCGGTTGACGATGGTCGTTTTCCGCCACCGCCCGGGACAGCGTGCTGGCCATGGCGATGGGGGCCTTGGCCGCCAACAGGCCTGCCGACAGGGCCACGGTCAGCATTGTCGCAGCGATGGAAGTCCTCATTTTCCACTCCATGTGTCGGGCCCAGGGAAAGAAGAGAGCCGCGGTGCCAGGGGAGACATGTGATCACTGAAGCAGGACGCTGTCTGGCGCCTGATGTCTTCCCGGTATCCGTCGGGTGGTGCCAGGATGTGCAGCATTGGCGTGTTGCTCGGGCGTGGTCGCAGTGTGGCGAGTGAGGTGGGAGGGCGCCATCCCCCGAAAGGCATAACGGCCTGGGCTCCATCGCCAGGCGGGTGCTTCCTGATCTTGCCCAACAAAAGTGGACACCGGTCTATGCGATCATTCGAGCTTCGAAGGCTGCTGGGCTGATCATCCCAATGGCGCTGTGGCGGCAGTGACAGCGGCGCAGACAGCGAACAAGCGCTGGCCCTGAGCGTCGCCGGTGCCGGCGACACCACCCTGGAGCGCATCGGCCAGGAGGCCGCGCTGCTGGTGGAGTAGGCAGTGGAGTAGAGAGTGGAGCAAGCGGTCGAATAGGCCGTGGAGCAAGCGGTCGAATAGGCCGTGGAGCAAGTGGTGGATCACTCCAGCGAAAGTCCCCTTCGATCACCCGGCCCTTGGCCGGGTGATGTTTTTTGCATAGCGACGAGCCTCCCTCGAGTACGAGACGCCTCGGCTATCTCGCATCGCTACGAGCGCTCCCAGCCCTCT
>NZ_JASHIT010000051.1:0-34201 GCF_030733595.1 Halomonas sp. MMSF_3323
TAAGGTGGTGGTAGCAATGAGTCATAGCGATAGCGTACCTGATCGATCAGGTGTTGCACTTGCTCATTGAGACCGCCCAGCGACATCTCGCGCCTATCAGCGGCGAGTACCGATGTTTATTCCTCGCTGGGGACAGTGGCGGAAGCTAGCCGATACCTCACGCAATACTCACGATGAGCGGGGGGCACTAACATGGATTCACACATCAACGCATGCCTGCGGTGGTGATTCCATTCCAACGAGGATGACGAAAGCTGACCGGGATCAAGAGCCGCATGCTTTCACCTCTATTTTTCTTGATCCTTGGGTTACCCACAGGTTTTAGCCTGACATCAGGGCAGGGTAATTCAACATGAAAGGAGATCCGACCATGTGGGGCGACATGATGGCGTATATGGGGAATTACGGCTGGGGGCATATGCTCTTCGGCGGGCTCATGATGGTGTTGTTCTGGGGCGCCGTCATTGCCTTGGCCGTTCTCCTCGTGCGTGGCATGACCCGAGGCCGGGGCTAGGCCATGTCTCAACAGCGGCCAACGGCACTGGACCTTCTGCAAGAACGCTATGCCCGCGGCGAGATCGACCGCGAGGAATACGAGCAACGCAGGCGCGATCTTCTGCTTTGATCGCACCTCCTGATTATTGGATACGGCACTATTAGTTTCGACCCTATCGAGATAGGGCCACGAGGTTGAATCAAGACGCGGAAGCGACGGAGACGATTCCATGACGCAACACCAACACGACCATTGTCACGGGCATGCCTCGCACGAGGCACCGACACGAGGCAGCGGCGATACGGACCAACACACCGCCGGCAGCCAGGGTGGCGCCCAATACACCTGCCCGATGCACCCGGAGGTCGTCTCCGACCAGCCGGGTGACTGCCCCAAGTGCGGCATGCACCTCGTCCCCATGGGAAGTGACGACGCTCAGGCGCCTTCCGATCATGGTAAGCATGCCCCGTGCCACGGACATGGCACCGACCATGCAGTCAGCGAACCGGTGCGCGGCGGCAAGTACGACAAGGTGCCGGCTGGACATGCCGGCGCCGTCTACACCTGCCCGATGCACCCCGAGGTGCGCCAGACCACCCCCGGGGCCTGCCCGCTGTGCGGCATGGGGCTAGAGCTAGAATCGGCGGCCGTCGGCGATGAAGGGCCGAATCCCGAGCTGGTCGATTTTACCCGACGCTTCTGGGTCGCGGCCGTGCTCACGCTTCCGGTCCTGATTCTGACGATGAGCCCCTACCTGGGCCTCGGGGCCATTCGCGACTTCTTCGGTGAACGCAACGCGATGTGGATCGAGCTGGTGCTCAGCACGCCGGTCATCCTGTGGTCCGGCTGGCCGTTCTTCGTGCGCGGCTGGAATTCGTTCCGGACGATGAACCTCAACATGTTCAGCCTGATCGGCATGGGGGTCGGCGCTGCCTACCTGTTCTCGATCGTCGCGGTGCTGGCGCCCGGCATCTTTCCCGACGGGTTCCGCCGGGAAGACGGCTCCGTCGGAGTCTACTTCGAGGCCGCAGCGGTAATCGTAACCCTGGTCCTGCTAGGCCAGGTGATGGAGCTGCGCGCTCGCGAGGGCACCGGCAAGGCGATCCGGGCACTGCTCGACATGGCCGCCAAGACCGCGAGGGTGATCCGGCCCGACGGCAGCGAAGAGGAGATACCGCTGGAAGACGTGCAGGTCGGCGATCACCTGCGGGTGCGCCCCGGCGACAAGGTACCGGTGGACGGCATGGTGGTCGAGGGCCGCTCCTCGATCGACGAGTCGATGATCTCCGGCGAGCCGGTACCGGTGGAGAAGGTCCAAGGCGACCAGGTCACGGGGGCCACGATCAACGGCACCGGCAGCCTGGTCATGGAAGCCACCCGCGTCGGCGCCGACACCATGCTCAGCCAGATCGTCGAGATGGTGGCCGCTGCCCAGCGCTCGCGCGCACCGATTCAGAAATTCGCCGACAAGGTGGCGGGCAAGTTCGTGCCCGCGGTGATCGGCGTCGCCATTCTCTCCTTCATTAGCTGGGCGATCTGGGGTCCGGCGCCGGCGCTGTCCTATGCGCTGGTCTCGGCGGTGGCGGTGCTGATCATCGCCTGCCCCTGTGCGCTGGGCCTGGCCACGCCGATGTCGATCATGACGGCCACCGGGCGCGGCGCGCAGGCCGGCGTACTGATCAAGAATGCCGAGGCGCTGGAACGTTTCGCCAAGGTCGATACGCTGATGGTCGACAAGACCGGCACCCTGACCGAAGGCAAGCCGAAGCTGGTGGCGGTGCTGCCCGAGGAAGGGCATGACGAGGCCGAGGTGTTGCGCCTGGCGGCCAGCCTCGAGAAAGGCTCCGAGCACCCACTGGCCGAGGCCATCGTCGCCGGCGCCGAGGAGCGCGGCGTGTCCCTCGCCGATGCCACCGATTTCGAAGCCGTGACTGGCATGGGCGTCAAGGGGGTCGTGGACGGCAAGTCGGTGGCCCTCGGCAACGCCAAGCTGATGGCCGAACTGGGCCTCGATGGCGGCCGGATCTCCGAGACCGCGAACGCCCGCCGCGATGAAGGCGAAACGGTGATGTTCGTCGTGCTCGATGGCCAGATCGCCGGCCTGGTCAGCGTCGCCGACCCGGTGAAGGAGACCACCCCCGAGGCCCTGAAGGCGCTGCACAAACTTGGCTTTCGCATCATCATGGCCACCGGCGACAACGAGCGGACGGCCAAGGCGGTGGCCGGGCGACTGGGTATCGATGAGATCCGCGCCGACGTGCTGCCCGAGGACAAGGCCCGCATCATCCGCGAATTGCAGGAACAAGGCCGCAAGGTGGCCATGGCGGGCGACGGGGTGAACGACGCTCCCGCCCTGGCCCAGGCCGATGTGGGCATCGCCATGGGCACCGGCGCCGACGTGGCGATCGAAAGCGCCGGCTTCACGCTGGTCAAGGGCAACCTCGACGGCATCGTTCGGGCCCGCAAGTTGTCGCTGGCCACCATGCGCAACATCAAGCAGAACCTGTTCTTCGCCCTGGTCTACAACGGGGCCGGCGTACCGATCGCCGCCGGGATCCTCTATCCGTTCCTCGGCATCCTGATCGGGCCGATGTTCGCCGCCTTCGCGATGAGCGCGTCTTCGCTGTCGGTGGTGATGAATTCGCTGCGCCTGCGCCGGGTGAGGATTTGATCATGCATGACGAAAAGGGGTGGCTGGAGCGAGGACCCAGCAAAGGCAGCTTCTGGCTCATGGTGGCGATCGCCCTGGCGGTGATGGGCTTCCTGCTCTGGGAGGAGCACAAGGTGCACCTGCTCGGTGCCCTGCCCTGGGTGATCCTGCTCGCCTGCCCGCTGATGCATGTGTTCATGCACGGCGGGCATGGAGGCCATGGTGGGCATGGAGGCCATGGCGAGCATGACAATCACAAGGGAGGACGCGATGAGTGATGACGTACCCGCCTACGGGCTGTGGGGCCTGGTCATTCTCAACTCGGCGATCTTCATCTTCTTCGCCTTCAGTTTCTTCAAGCCGCAGACGCGCCGGGACTGGCGCTCGCTCGGGGCCTTCAGCGCCTTCCTGGTGGCGTTGTTCACGGAGATGTACGGCTTCCCGCTGACCCTCTACTTCCTCTCCGGCTGGCTGCAGTCGCGCTACCCGGAGGTGGACTGGTTCAGCCACGATGCGGGCCACCTGCTGGAGATGCTGTTCGGCTGGCAGGCCAACCCGCATTTCGGGCCGTTCCATCTGCTGAGCATGGTGTTCATCGCCGCGGGTTTCTGGCTCATCGCCGCCGGCTGGCGGTCACTCTATACCGCCCAGCGGCGGGGAGAACTGGCCACCACCGGGCTCTATGCCCATGTCCGGCATCCCCAGTACGCCGGCTTCGTGCTGGTGATGACCGGCTTCCTGCTGCAGTGGCCCACCCTGCTGACCCTGGTCATGTTCCCGGTATTGGTGTGGATGTACTCACGACTGGCGATCCACGAAGAGCGCGAGGTAGCGCGCCAGTTTGGCGACAAATGGCAGACCTACGCGGCCCGCACGCCACGCTTCATTCCGCACCTGCGGATGGCGAGTACGAGTGGCTGGCGCCTGTAAGGACAAAATCCCAGAGGTGCAGTCATGAAAAGCAGACGTTTTTCTCGTCGGCACGATCGTGGTCGTCAGCGACGACTCGCCCGGGGCTTCTTCTGCCCCTGCCACGGCTCCCAGTTCGACTTCGCCGGACGCGTGTTCAAGGCGGTGCCGGCGCCGATCAACCTGAAGGTTCCGCCGTACCGCTTCCTGTCCGAGTCCCGGATCGAGATCGGCGCCCACGACATCCTGACACTGAGAGGTATCCACTATGACCGCCAAAACATCCACCACCAAGCCACCCACGGCTCATAAAACCCCGCGCAAGCGCCAACCCACCGCCCCACCAGAGATGGACGCCCCGATGACCGCACCCGAGCCCGAAGAAGGCACCCTCCCGAGCCACCCGGCCACGGAGCTACTCGCCTATCAGACCGACCTGTGGCGACGCGGCGTACGCTACCTGGACACGCTGCGTGAGCGCGCGGACAACATGCTCGAGCATGAGCAGGCGGGCAAGCCGCCACTGCTCGACTTCGATTACGAGATGCTCGTGGATGGCCGTCGACTGGCGCGCCCCGCCAACTATGCCCTGCTGCGCATCACCCGGGTCGGCGAGGACTGCCTGGAGGACTGCCTCGACGAGACTAGGCCGCCGGTGATGATCGTCGACCCGCGTGCCGGCCACGGCCCAGGCATCGGCGGCTTCAAGCGCGACTCCGAGGTGGGCATGGCGCTCCACGAGGGACACCCGGTCTACTTCGTGATCTTCTTCCCCGAGCCCGTCCCCGGCCAGACACTGGAGGACGTGCTGCACGTCCTGCGCCGCTTCGTCGAGACGCTGGCCGAGCGCCACCCCGGCCAGCCGCCGGTGCTCTACGGTAACTGCCAGGCGGGCTGGGCCATCGCGCTGCTCTCCGCCGACTGCGAGGGTCTGGTCGGGCCGGCGGTGCTGAACGGCTCGCCGCTCTCCTACTGGTCCGGCGAATCCGGCGTCAATCCCATGCGCCTCGCCGGCGGCCTGCTGGGCGGTGCCTGGCTGACGCACCTGATGGCCGACCTGGGAGACGGGCGCTTCGACGGTGCGAACCTCGCCACCAACTTCGAAGCCCTCAAGCCGGCGAATACCCTGTGGCAGAAGGACTATCAGCTGTTCGCCGACATCGACGGCCAGCGCGAACGCTTCCTCGAGTTCGAGCGCTGGTGGACGGGGTTCTATAGCCTGAGCAAGGAAGAGATCGTTGCCATCGTCGAGAACTTCTTCGTTGGCAACAAGCTGGAGCGTGGCGAGCTCGAGCTCTGCCCCGGCTGTAGCGTCGACCTCAAGCGCATCCGCAACCCCCTGGTGATCTTCGCCTCCGGCGGCGACAACATCACCCCGCCCCATCAGGCGCTCAACTGGATCCCCGCGGTCTATCCCGATACCGCGGCACTCAAGGCCGCCGACCAGCGTATCGTCTACCTGCTCAATCCCCACGTCGGGCATCTGGGCATCTTCGTCTCCTCCAAGGTGGCGCGCCTCGAGCACCGAGCGATCCTCGAGAGCGTCGGCAATCTGAATGACCTGGCCCCTGGCCTCTACGAGATGCGCATCGACAACCCCACCGGCGACCCCGACTGTCACAAGCCCCAGTTCCAGGTGCGCTTCGAGGAGCGCCGCGTGGAAGACCTGGACTTTCCCGACCAGGCCCCGGCGTTCGAAGGGGTGCGAGCGCTCTCCGAGCACAATGTGGCCCTCTACGAGACCTTCGTCGGGCCCTGGGTGCGGTTTTACACCACCCCCTGGTCCGCCGAAGCGCTGCGACAACTACATCCGGCGCGGACCAGCCGGCTGATGTTCTCGGAACGCTTCTCCCCCTGGATGACCGGAGTGAAGTGGCTGGCCGAGATGGTGGAGACCGCGCCGGCGCCGGTCGATAGTGACACCCCCTATCGGCAATGGGAGACGCTGGTGAGCGACTCTATCGCCTCGACGCTGGAGCTGGCCGGCACGACCCGCGACAGCGTGTACGAGATGGGGTTTCACAGCCTCTACGGCGGGGGATGGTGGAGCGAGAACGAGTGACCCAGTCGAAGCCAACCCGGTTTACAGCCAATACCTATAGAGCAACCCACTAATGGAGAGCAATAAATGAAGATCGAGACCTTTCATGACCTGATCGACTGGACTCGCCAGCTGCATGCCCAGTTGGCCGAATGCTTCAGGCACTGTGCCACCCAGCAGGAGGAGGCACGGGCCAAATCGCTGCTGGAGTACCTCGCCGATCACGAGGCGGTCCTGGAGCACACCGTGGCCAGCTTCGAGAAGCAGGCCGACCCCAAGGCCCTGCACACGTGGGTTTACGACTATCTATCGCATGCGCCTATCAAACCCCATCAGGCGTGCAATTTGCCCTATGCCGAGATGGGCTTCGAAGACATCAGCCGGGAAGTCTTCTCGCTGCACGATCAGGTCATCGCGCTATACCGCTACCTGGAAGGACGCGCCGACATCCCCGAGGCTCGGGATCTCGTTCGCGAGCTCTTGAAGCTGGAGGAACACGAGGCGATGCGTCTGTCCCAACAGATCAACCGAGCCCGAGACCTGTAGCCAGGCGCTGAACAGGGATCACCTTTCGCCCCCGGAGAAGGAGGACTCGACGATGCCAAGCCGCCGATCGGCCATTCTGGTGGTCAACTGCGGGTCATCCAGCCTGAAGTTTGCCGTATTCGGTCTGACGGAAGGGCTCGCACGGCTGGTTTGGGGATCGGCCAGTGGGATCGGCACGTCACAAGGCCGGCTCCAGATGTCGAGTGCACAGGGAACGGTTGACGACCACCCCGCGCGACTGGCTGATCATGCCACCGCCATCGAGAAGGTCGACACCCTTCTTCAACAGCAGACAAGCCGACTGGACCTCGTCGGCATCGGGCACAGGGTGGTCCATGGTGGCCCCGATTGCGACTGCCCCCAAAGGATCGATGCCTCCCTGCTGGACCGGCTTCACGCTCTGGTGCCACTGGCTCCGCTGCACCTGCCACACAACCTGGCCGGCATCACCGCCATGCGCACGCAGTTCCCCGACGTGCCCCAACTCGCCTGCTTTGACACGGCGTTTCATCACGGCCTGCCCGCGGTCGCCCGGCACACCGGCCTGCCCCGGGAATACGCGGCCCAAGGGGTGCGTCGCTACGGTTTCCACGGCCTCTCCTACGAGTTCATCGTCGACGACCTGAGACGGCGCCACGGCCCCGCAGCGCTCGACGAACGACTGATCGTCGCACACCTGGGCAACGGGGCGTCGATGGCGGCGATCCGCCACGGGCGCAGCGTCGAGACCACGATGGGCTTCAGCGCCTTGGGCGGCATGCCCATGGGTACCCGCAGCGGCGATCTGGACCCCGGTATCCTGCTCTATTTGGCCGGTCATGACGGGCTCGATGCCGCAGAGATCGAGGAACTTCTCTATCGACGCTCGGGGCTGCTGGGGCTTTCCGGGGTGAGTGCCGACATGCGGGAACTCCTGACGCACCGCGAGGACACGCCGGAGGCCACGCAAGCCGTCGACTTCTTCTGCCATCGTGCCCGCCACTTCATCGGTGCCCTGAGCGCCGCGCTCGGCGGGCTGGACCGGCTGATCTTCACCGGCGGCATCGGCGCGAACTCACCGGCGATCCGGGCACAGATCTGCGCAGGAATGGGGTATCTCGGCATCACACTGGAGGAAGGACGCAACCGCACGCCCGGGCCGGTGATTTCCGCCGACGAGGGCCCGGTCCGGGTAGAGGCCGTGGCCACCGATGAAGAACGGATGATCGCCCGGCACGTGCAGCGCACATTAACCAACACCCAGGAGGTGACATGACCCAGATGGCAACGCCAGTGGCCCTTGCGACGCTCGATGACCTGATTCAGCAGGCCGGTGGCGGTGACCCGATCCGCGTCGCCGTGGTCAATGCGGCCCAGGCGGCGGTGCTGGAGACGCTTCGCGAGGCGGCGAGGCGACGCATCGCCGAGCCGGTGCTCATCGGCCGCCCCGCCGAGGTCGTCGAGGCCGCCGCGGCGATCGGGTGGGACCTCGATCCACAAGCGATGATCGAGGCCGATTCGGATGTGGAGGCCGCCCGCATCGGGGTGGAGCTCGTGCAGGCCGGACGCGCGGATGCGCTGATGAAAGGGCACCTCCACACCGATACCTTCATGCATGCCCTGCTGGGCAATGGCCTGCGACAGCCCGGCCGGCGAGTGAGCCACGTCTTTTTGGTGGACGTGCCCGACTGCCCACGCCTGCTGGCCGTGACCGATGCGGCCGTGAACATTACCCCCGACCTCAATGCCAAGGCGCAGATTCTCCAGAACGCCATCGAGCTGATGCACATGATCGGGCTCGAGCGGCCACATGCCGCGGTCATTTCCGCCGTGGAAACGGTCAATCCGGCCATCGTCTCTACCCTGGATGCGGCCTGCCTGACCCTGATGGCCCGCCGCGGCCAGATTGCCGGCGCCGAGGTCGACGGGCCACTGGCCTTCGACAACGCCATCTCGGAACGGGCCGCGCGCGAAAAGGGCATCGACTCCCCGGTGGCGGGGAAGGCCGACATCCTGCTCATGCCGGATCTGGTGTCAGGCAACGTGTTGGCCAAGAACCTCGAGTACCATGCCGGCGCCACGGCGGCCGGGGTGGTCATGGGGCTGACGGTGCCGGCGGTACTGAGTTCCCGGGCCGACCCGCCCGAGGCGCGCCTGGCCGGACTGGCCGTGGCGGCGCTGATGTACCGCGCGGGGATCCGCCTGCCCGTGCCCTCCCCTGACGAAGCGGAATCCACCTTCTGCTGTTCCCCGCAACCCGAGTCGGCCTGCTGCCCCAGGGAGGTGCGCTGATGGACACCACGACCCGAACCACCACCCGAGCCACCATCGACGGGACGACAGCGAGCCCACCGGCGACGACCACCGACGCGCGCCTGCACGCCATGATGAGCCTCTTCACAGGGGGGCTGTCACCGACCGCCGTCCAGCAGGCCTGGTGGGACTGGGCGCAACACCTGCTGCTGTCACCGGACAAGCAGACGGAACTCGTCGGCAAGGCCCTGCGCAAGTGGCAACGTTTCGGCAGCTACTGCGAGCGCGCCGGCCAGGCGCCGTGTGAGCCCTGCATCGAGCCGCTGCCCCAGGACAAACGCTTTCGCGACGAGGCCTGGCAGCGCTGGCCCTTCAACATGCTCTATCAGGGCTTCCTGCTGCAGCAGCAGTGGTGGCATGTGGCCACCACCGGCGTACCGGGCGTCTCGCGCCACCATGAGGCGATGGTGAATTTCGGCGCGCGGCAGATGCTCGACATCTGGTCGCCGTCAAACTTCCTCGCCACCAACCCCGAACTGCAGGAGCAGACGCGGCGCGAGGGTGGCGCCAACCTGGCCCGTGGTGCCTCCAATCTGCTGGAGGACTGGCAGCGACGCCAGGCCGGCGAAGGGCCGGTGGGGGTCGAAGCGTATCGGGTCGGCCGAGACGTGGCGGTGACGCCTGGCAAGGTGGTCTACCGCAACCGGCTCATCGAGCTGATCCAGTACGCGCCCACCACCCAGGAGGTCCATGCCGAACCGGTGCTGATCGTGCCGGCCTGGATCATGAAGTACTACATCCTCGACCTCTCCCCGGAGAACTCCCTGATCCGCTACCTGGTGGCCCAGGGCCATACGGTGTTCGTCGTCTCCTGGAAGAACCCGGGCAGCGAGGAGCGGGACCTGGGCATGGCCGACTACCGGCGGCTGGGGGTCATGGCGGCCCTCGACGCGGTCACGGCCATCTGCCCGCAGCAGCGTGTCCACGGCGTGGGCTATTGCCTGGGCGGGACGCTGCTGTCGATTGCCGCGGCCGCCATGGGCCGGGACGGTGACAATCGCCTGGCCAGCCTGACGCTGCTCGCCGCGCAGACCGACTTCAGCGAGGCCGGTGAGCTGATGCTGTTCATCGACGAGGATCAGGTGCGTTTCCTCGAGGACCTCATGGCCGTCAGGGGCTATCTGGACACCCGGCAGATGGCCGGCGCCTTCCAGCTGCTGCGTTCCCAGGACCTGATCTGGTCGAGGATGGTGCGCAGTTATCTCGCCGGCGAACGTCCGCCCATGTTCGACCTGATGGCCTGGAACGCCGACGGCACCCGCATGCCGGCGCGCATGCACAGCGAGTACCTCCGGTGGCTGTTCCTCGACAACGACCTCGCCGGTGGGCGCTACCGGGTGGACGGACGGCCCGTATCGCTGACCGACATCGAGATTCCCGTGTTCGCCGTCAGCACGCTCAAGGATCATGTCGCCCCCTGGCGCTCCGTCTACAAGGTCCAGTGGCTGACGCCGGCGGACGTCACCTTCGTGCTCTCCAGCGGCGGGCACAACGCCGGCATCGTCAACCCGCCCGGTGATTCCCGCCGCTTCCACCAGATCTCGACCATCCAGGCTGAGGACCCCTTCATGGATCCGGATGGCTGGCAGGCCACTGCCGCGCATCATGACGGCTCCTGGTGGCCCTGCTGGCAGGGCTGGCTGGAAGGTCACAGTACCCAGCGCATACCCGCTCGGGAGCCGGGGGTGACCAGAGGCTATCCAGCGCTGGACGAAGCGCCAGGGCGTTATGTACTGGAGTAATGAGCCCGTCCTGCGGGCCTGCTAGAGGAAGCGGTGCAACTGTAACCGCGAATTGACCCGAATGCGTAGCTCTCCATGAGCTGCCGAGCTGTGCCACTCAATGAGGTAACATCATGAAAGCACTCGTCTATCACGGACCGGGCCAGCGACGCTGGGAGGAAAAGCCGCGCCCGAGCATGACCAAGCCCACGGACGCGGTAGTGCGCATCACCCATACCACTATCTGCGGCACCGACTTGCACATCCTCAAGGGCGACGTGCCCGCCGTGGAGGATGGTCGTACCCTCGGCCACGAGGGCGTCGGCGTCGTCGAGGAAGTCGGCGACGGCGTCAGCCATATTCAGGTCGGCGATGAGGTGCTAATTTCCTGCATCACCTCCTGTGGCCGCTGCGACTATTGCAAGCGGGGTCTCTATGCCCACTGCCGCGACGGCGGCTGGATCCTCGGTCATCTGATCGACGGCACCCAAGCCGAGTACGTGCGTATCCCGCACGCGGACAACAGCCTGCACCGCTTGCCTAAGGACATGGACCGCGCCGCGGCGGTGATGCTCAGTGACATTCTGCCTACCGGCCATGAGATCGGCGCCTTGAACGGCGAGGTAGGGCTCGGCGACACGGTGGCCATTGTCGGCGCGGGGCCCATCGGCCTGGCGGCCCTGATGACCTCGCGCTTCTATTCTCCCGCACGGATTATCATGATCGACCCCGACGAGAACCGTCTGGCCATGGCCAAGCAGCTCGGCGCCACCGACACCATCGCCCGGGATCCACTCGACGCTATCGACGAGCTGACCGGTGGCGAAGGCGTGGACGTCGCCATGGAAGCAGTGGGAATCCCCGAGACCTTCGATATCTGCCAGCGCATCGTGCGCCCGGGGGGGCATATCGCCAATATCGGCGTGCACGGCAAGAGCGTCGAGTTCCGCCTGCAGGATCTCTGGATCAAGAATGTCACGGTGCGTACTGGCCTAGTGAACACCAACACGACCCCGGTGCTAATGCGCATCGTCGAGGCCGGTGGCGTCGAGCCCGCAGGTTTGGTGACCCACCGCTTCAAGCTCGACGACATCGAGAAGGCCTACGACGTGTTTTCCCGGGCATCGAAGGAGCAGGCCATCAAGATGCTATTGACGGCCGAGTAACCGATCCGGGGGGATGCGATGGGCGCCACCTGGGCCAAGGACTTCGCCCGCCACAATACCTGCGTCGCGGCCATCGCCCGGGGGTTTTACCGGGCCATGGTGGAGGCGATGCCCGACAAGGTCCTCGACAAGCTGCGGGCCCAGATCCCGGAGAGACGGCTGGCCCCAAAGGGGTCGCACACTCGGTACAGTTCATCTTCGATAACGACTACATCAATGGCCGCATCCTGGAGCTAGATGACGGGCTGCATGTGTAGACGGGGGACGCAGCCCGTATGCACCGTTCTGAATAATGACAAGGGGCGAACCGCGATGAACCATGAACGAGTGGAACAGAAGTCTTTCGTGGATCCGGTATGTGGCATGGCAATCAGCTTCAAGACCGCCGCCACGGGGAGTGAATACCAGGGCAAGCGCTATTACTTCTGTTCGCCGGCCTGCCGCGACCAATTCGAAGCGAACCCCGAGCGCTACGTTAGGGGACACCGCCAGCATGGGTTGAGACGTGAGTGAGCGTAGAGGGCCTTCATCCTGACCCAGACCTCGGTCGTCCCGGCCCCGCGCATCGGCCACGGGCGCATCCCCCTGCACGACCCCCCGACTGCTGCAACTGCACCTGCCTACACTGCCTGTGCAAGCGGCATATCATCTTGGAGACTCTCGCAGCGCGGCAGAAGACCTTGGGCACTGGACACCGGAAGTGACGGAGAATGCACATGGAATACCTCAACTTGAATGACCGCAAGGGCCTGGTGGTGGGCGTGGCCAACGATCAGAGTCTGGCCTGGTCGGCTGCCCAGCACTTCCGCAATGCCGGTGCGGAGTTGGCGCTCACCTATCTCAACGACAAGGCTCGCCCCCATGTCGAGCCACTGGCCCGGGAAGTGGACGCCGGGCTGTTTCTCCCCTGTGACGTGACGGTACCAGGACAGCTGGAGGCAGTGTTCGACGCCATCCGCCAGCGGTGGGGGCGGCTGGACTTCCTCCTGCATGCCATCGCCTGGGCACGCAAGGAGGAGCTGCACGGACGCCTCACGGACTGCTCGGCCGAAGGCTTCACCGAGTCGATGCTCATTTCCTGTCACTCGCTGATCCGCATGGCCCAGCTGTCCGAGCCGTTGATGGACCGGGGCGGCAGCCTCATGACCCTGAGCTACGTCGGCGCCGAGAAGGTCGTCGACCACTACAACGTCATGGGTCCGGTCAAGGCCGCGCTGGAGGCCTCGGTACGCTACCTGGCTCACGAGCTGGGCCCGCGGAATATCCGTGTCAACGCGATCTCTGCGGGGGCGGTGGCGACCCGGGCCGCCTCCGGCATCGAGCATTTCGATGAGCTACTCCATGAGTCCGTCAAGCGGTCACCGCTGCGCCGCACCGTAGAAGCCGATGAGGTCGGTCGCGCCGCCCTGGTGCTGGCCAGCGACTACACCAGCGGCATTACCGGCGAAGTGCTCCACGTCGATGCCGGCTTTCATATCGCCGGTATGGTCTTTCACTAGTGGTGGGGGTCCTCACCAAATCAGGCGCGGGCTTCACTGCCCTGCTCGCCGCCACCTTCGTCGTCTTCCTCGGCTACGGCACGGTGCTGCCGATCCTGCCGCTGTTCCTCGACCGGGTGCTGGCGGTGACCACCCCTGGGGACGTATCGCGGCACACCGGGCTGCTAACGGGGATGTATACCCTGGCTTTGTTCGGCTTCGCCCCACTGTGGGGTAGTCTCTCCGACCGCCTGGGCCGTCGCCCCGTCCTGTTATGGGGGCTGGCAGGGTTTGCGCTGGCCATGCTGGGATTCAGCCTGACGCGCAACCTGCCACTCGCCTATGGAGTACGGGCCCTTGCCGGCGCCTTTGCGGCAGCAGTGATCCCGGTGGCACTGGCGCAGGCGGCCGAGTGTGACGATGCCACGCTCCGTGCTCGGCGATTTGCCTGGCTCAGTGCCACCGCCACCCTGGGCTTCTTGTCCGGCCCCATGCTCAGCGGCTGGCTCGCCAGCATTCCCATGGTGATGCCTCAATCCGACATGGTGCTCGGCGGGCCGGTGGCTTGGCCCTTCGTGGCCACGGCAGGATTCGCCGCAGGGGTGTGGTTGTTGACCTACCACCACGTTCGTGAACAGCCGGTACAGCGCTCTTCTTCCGACGCACCCGCTTCGGAGCCAGCGTCACCTCGGGCCGTCGGTGGCTTCCTGGCGCTTACGCTGCTGGCGATGCTCGGCCTGGGGGCCTTTGAGGTGGGCCTCAGCCTGCAGGGGCGGCAATCGATCGGCCTCAATCCTTTCAAGGTCGGTTTGCTGTTCACGGAGTGCAGCCTGGTGATGCTGGCGGTGCAGCTGCTGTGGTCGGCACACCCGCCGAAAGGACTCACCCCCGGCCACTTGATCGGCGGAGCCTTCCTGTTGATGGCCATGGGCATTCTTGGCCTCCCCTACGCCTCGGGCTTCTGGCAGGCAGTCGTCGTGGTTGCGCTGCTGGGGGCTGGATCGGGGCTGTTGATTCCGTTGCTCGCCTATCAGGTCTCCCTGGCCAGCGGACCGGCACAGGGTGCGGCGCTGGGCAAGCAGACCGCTTTGTCCAGCCTCGGGCAGGCCGTTGGGTCTGCCGGTGCCGGATTGCTGTTCGTGGGTAGTGCGCTCGGCACGTACTGGGGTCTTGCGATCGTGCTTTTCGTTACCGCTATCCTCACTTTCGTTATTCACTATCATCCTCGCGTGATAGCAATGGTTAGCCACACACCGCGTCAGGATTAAAGGCAGTATTTCATGGTGAAGACTGAATCTGACAACCTGGGCCCTGCACATACGTTTCCTGCTTTCTTCGATCTTGATGCATATCAATGGACGGTTAGCATCACTGGTCTAAGGTGAGAGAGCCACTTCTCAACAATTTGTCTGCCATTATGGCCAAGAGCCCACCGACACGCCGCCTCAGCCTTGCCCACGCCTTGCCGTGGCTGCGTATCGGTATGGCCGTACTGATGCTACTGGGTCTATTCCTGGTTGCGATTCAGTCTAACGCTCACCATGAGACCGGCTTCCTTCAGGGGAGCACACAGACCGGGCAACACCTCGACGCCCCCCGTGATACCCCCAACTGCCATCACGGTCATGGTACGCGCTACCTCGTCGGTGCCATGACGCATGTGCCGCAGCAGGACATCAAATTCGCGACTGTTCACCCCTCCTGGGGCGGTATGGATCCGACTCTTCGACTAATCGCCAGCACTGGTGTCCCACAAGCCCTGCCCGATCCTTCTCCGCTTCCCGTCTATCTGCTGACACAACGATTCAGATCCTGAGTCCTGGGTAACTTTCCACACCCCCAGTCGTTGTTGCATGAGATTGACCTGTGTGCAGCACACAGCCGAAATAATGCAAGCAAAGGGCCTGAATGGGCCCAAAAGCTCGCCAGGAGAACGATCATGAAGATTCGCAAGCACACTCTCGCCCTCGGACTCGCCCTAATACTCGGTGCCAGTGGTAGCGGCGTCGCCCTCGCCCAGAGCATGCCGACCAATCAGCCCGATCAAGGAAGCGGCATGATGAGCGGCAGCGGCGGTCAAGGTGACATGGGACCAGGCATGATGAGTGGAACGATGGGCGGCGGCCAGGGCGGCATGGGGCCCGGCAAGATGGATGGAATGATGGGCGGCGGCCAGGAAGGCATGGGGCCCGGCATGATGGGTGGAATGATGGGTGGCGGGATGATGCCCTGCTCGATGATGGGCGGCGCTGGCATGGGCATGATGCAGGAAATGCTCGAGCCGGAGCAGCGCGACGAGATGCGTGAACTGATGCAGGAACACCGCCCCACCCAGTTCGAGCGCATGGGACGCCTGATGAACCTGCGCGACGACCTGATGGCCGAGATGCACGGCGAACGCCCCGACGCCGAGGAGGTGAAGGCGCTGCACGGCCAGATGGCCGAGCTGCACGGCGAGATGATGGCCGAGATGGTGCGCATGCGAAATGCCATGCATGACCTCATGACCGATGAGCAGCTTCAGCAGCTGCAACAGGCGAAACCCGAGGGTGGTGTCGATCCCGACGACCACGACGAGCATCACTGACTCGCTTCGGTTGAAGCGCCAGAACGTCCGGGCGGCCACAGAAGAGCCGCCCCTTCGGCTTCGCCAGTAGGAGATACGGGATGAGAGACACCGTGACAAGAACGACCACCCTGACGGTACCCGGCATGGGCAGCGACCATTGTGCCGGTATCGTGCGCAAGACACTGGAACGCCTCGATGGGGTGGGCGATATCCAGACCAATATCGCCAGCCACCATGTCAGCGTGACCATCGAGGCAGGTGGGCCCGACGGCGACACCTTGAAGGAAGCCGTCGAGGGCGCCGGCTATGACGTGGCCGCCGTCAGTGGTGGTAGCGGCAAGCAAGAGGTCCGCCTGACCGTTCCCGGCATGGGATCGGATCACTGCGCCGGCATCATCCGTAGCACCCTGGAACGGCTCGAGGGGGTCGAATCGATCGACACCAATATCGCCAGCCATCGCGTCTTGGTCGCGGTTGCCGCCGATGGCCCCGATGGCGATACGCTCAAGAGCGCGGTGGAAGGGGCCGGCTACGACGTGGCCGCCGTGCAGACCGACGAGGCGGAGGACGCCGACAGCGACGCCGAGATCGAGGAAGCCTATCTGAGCCAGGCCCGCAAGCGGCTGATCATCGCCGCCGTGCCCACCACCTTGATCATGCTGCTGATGATGCCGCACATGTTCTGGCAGCCGATCCCGGGGTATCTGGCGCTCATCGCCGTGCTGGGCTTTCCGGTGGTGTTCCTCTACGGCGGGATCGCCACCCACAAGTCGACCTGGCGCTCGCTGAAGAACGGCACCTTCAACATGGATGTGCTGATCTCCATGGGCAGCCTGCCGCCCTACCTGATCGGTCTGGCTGGCTTCGTCTACCCCATGACCTCATTCATCGAGATGGCCGCCACCATCATGACCTTCCACCTGCTGGGGCGTTACCTAGAGGCACTGGCCAAGGGCCGCGCCTCCCAGGCCATCCGCCGCCTGATGACCCTGGGCGCCAAGACCGCACGGGTGGAGCGCGATGGCGAGGAGATCGAGGTATCGGTGAAGGAGCTTGCCCCGGGCGACATCATGATCGTGCGCCCCGGGGACAAGATTCCCACCGACGGCGAGGTGGTCGAGGGAGAGAGCCATCTCGACGAGTCCATCGCCACCGGCGAGTCGATACCGGTCTACAAGAGCACCGGGGACAGCGTGATCGGTGCCACCATCAACAAGGAGGGGCGACTTCGGGTCAAGGCGACCCGCGTTGGCGGCGATACCTTCCTCTCCCAGGTGGTGCGCCTGATCGATCAGGCCCAAGGCTCGCGGGTGCCCATCCAGGAATTCGCCGATCGCATGACCGGCCGCTTCGTGCCGGCGGTGCTGGCCATTGCCCTGGTGAGCCTCGCGGCCTGGGCACTGTTCCCGGATGCGTTGCGGCCGATCCTCGACTGGGGCGCGACCTTCCTGCCCTGGGTGAACCCCGAGGCCGCTACGCCGGTATTGGCGATTCTCGCTGCCATCGCTGTACTGGTCATTGCCTGCCCCTGCGCCCTGGGGCTGGCCACCCCCACGGCGCTAATGGTCGGCTCGGGCATCGGTGCCGAGCGTGGCATTCTGATCCGTTCCGGCGAGGCGATCCAGACCTTCAAGGACGTGAAGGTGATGGTACTCGACAAGACCGGGACCATTACCCGCGGCGAGCCGAAACTCACCGAGGCCGTCGCCGCCGAGGGCGTCGACGAAAACCGCCTGCTCACCCTGGCGGCAAGCGTGGAGAACGCCTCGGAGCACCCCATCGCCCGGGCCATCGTCGACGGTGCCCGGGAGCGCGACGTGAAACCCGGCGAGGTCAGCGAGTTCCGTTCCACTGGTGCGCGCGGTGTCTCGGGCAAGGTCGGCGAGGAGAGCGTGCTGATCGGCAACCGACGCCTGCTCGAAGAGGAAGGCGTGACCGGCCTCGAGGCCCTGGATGACGCCATGGGCGAGCTCGAGGGCAAGGGCCGCACCGTGGTGATAGTCGCCGCCGACGGCCAGGCACTCGGCCTGGTGGCCGTGGCCGATACCCTCAAGCAGGAGTCGGTGGAAGCCATCCGCGGCATGCACGACCTCGGCCTGCATGTGGTGATGATCACCGGCGACAATGAACGCGCAGCCCGCGCCGTGGCTGAAGAGGTGGGCATCGACGAAGTCCAGGCCGGCGTGCTGCCGGAAGGCAAGGTCGATGCCATCCGCGCCCTTCAAGAAAAACACGGCAACCACGTGGCCATGGTCGGCGATGGCATCAACGACGCCGCGGCGCTGAAGCAGGCCAACGTGGGTATCGCCATCGGCGCCGGCGCCGACGTGGCCATCGAGGCGGCGGACGTGACGCTGGTACGCGGCGAGCTCACTGCCGTGGTGGACGCCATGCACCTCTCCCGTGCCACCTTCGGCAAGATCGTCCAAAACCTGATCTGGGCCAGCGCCTATAACGTGGCCGCCATTCCCATCGCCGCCATCGGGCTGCTGCACCCCATGATCGGCGTCATCGCCATGACCACCAGCTCGCTCTCGGTGATCGGCAACTCGCTGCTGCTCAAACGGCGCTATGCCCGGGAGCAACCCCGCCGTGAGCCATCAACTGCAGCCCAATCGGACCAGTCCCCTGCCAAGGGAGACCTCTCATGACACAGCCACATCCCACCAAACGCCCCACAAGAGAGGCCGAGCCGCAGAAGGCACCATCACCACATGGCGGGGCGCTTCATAAATGGATGATGACCGCCTGCCTGGTGCTGATGGGAGGCGCTGTGCTGCTCTTCATGTGGCACGGCCAATCGCTTGCCAGCGGAGCCTGGCTGGTACTGCCGCTGGCACTCTGTCTCGGCATGCATTTCCTGATGCACCGTCATCTCGGGCATCATCACGGTGACCGGGATGAGTAACGTAACGCCAGCTGCCCTGCGGTGCCGATCAATATCGTGACAGAACGGCCCGTGTCATGTGCTCCAGAAGCTGTTAACGCCAGGAAAACGACCCACACCAACCGACAGGAGGCAAGCTGAAAAAGAGCCCATTGGCATCGGTGCCAGACATACGACACCGATGCCCTACTGGCCCTTTCTCATCCGGTCAATCGTCTCTGGCAGTGGCCATGCTCTTCCTTCCACCCACCTTCTTTCTGTTCTGATCAGGTCGGAGATCATATCAACATCGAGTGCATACCCCGCTGAGGTAACGTCCTCTACTTAGACGGATGGCTCTACCCGACGAAGGTAGGCGAGACGACAATGGCCAATCGGCAGGCCGCCGCCCAGTTCAGCAAGACCTCCCACAACAGCAGTTAGCCCAGAGCGTGTAGAGATCAAGAGTTCTCCTCCATCCCCAGCGTGGAAATGGTGATCCTCGAGGCGAGCTTTGTCCTGCCGCAAGCGGGTGCCGCCAACGCTATGGCGTTACCCTGCGAGACCCTGGGCGATCCTATGGCTGCCGGTCTTTCCCACTGTGTGCCAACTCGGCATAGATTCCGTAGCGCAGATCCTCCTCTTGGCTCTCCGGCTCGTCCGGCGGCGCTGGGGACAGCGCCATGATGCGACCGCTCGAAGCATCGAGCAGCCTCGCGAGCTGCCCATAGTCCAAGGCTATGCCTTCGCTGCCGAGTTGATCGAGGCGTGCGAGAGTGTCGGCCAGTGTCGACATATCATGCTTTTCCTCTCCCAGAGGAGGAAACACCTGCACGAGGGGCCGGCCGCTACCCAAGCCGATCTTGATGGGCTGATCGACAATCTGAACCTGGGTGCCGGCGGGTACGCGGTCGAAGATCGACTCGATATCTTCGGGAAACATGCGAATGCAACCTCGGCTTGCCCGCATGCCGATGCCATCCGGCTGATTGGTGCCGTGGATCAAGTAGCCATCGAACCCCAGGATAATGGCATGGTCCCCCAGCGGATTATCCGGGCCAGGAGGGACCACGCTTGGCGCCTCCTCTCCGCGCTCTCTGGCTTCTCGCTGTACCGACTCGGGTGGATACCAGGCGGGATTCTTGATGTTCATGGTGGTCTCGGTGACGCCGAGTGGCGTATCGAACCCCTCGCGACCGATACCGATGGGGTAAGTCTCGACGCGTGGCGTCTCACCATCGCCCACCTCCGGGTAGTAGTAGAGGCGCAGCTCGGCGATGTTGATGACGATACCGGTGCGCTCGGCTTCGGGCAGGATGAAGCGTCCGGGAATGGTCACCTCGGTACCCTCGCCGGGAATCCAGAGACTCACGTCTGGATTGGCGCGCACGATCTCCCTATACCCCAGGTTGTGTTGCCTGGCGATGTCGATCAGGGTCTGTTCCTGATCTGCCACCGATACGCGGTAGGTGTCACCTATCACGTTTCCCGTCTCGGGCAGCGGAAAATGGCCGAGGGTCCTCTTGTCCTCCTCCTGGGCCAGAACGAGGCCGGAAAATGCCAGCCAGCCGGCCAGCATCCCCACCAGTGTGCGCATTCGGAGCTGCCACAGTGAGGCCTGTCTCGCTGACCCGGAGTGAACTTTCGACAAAGGCATCATCCCCTCTCCTTTCGCCAGCTGGATTGTCATCCAGACCGACGTTTGTTGAATGACCAGCCAAGCAGCCTCAGCAGCCCGGTCAGCTATAATGTAACCTGGACGTTCGGTGTGAACTGAAGGGGGCTCGAACATCGGCAAGCGGAACACCCCGGTCGTGAACAGGCCCAGCAGGCTGGACACGATGCTGAAACCGAAAACGAAGAAGGCGCTTAGGATCAATGCCTCGAGCCACCTGTCAGCCTTTCCGGCACCCCGCCCGTGACTACCGACAGGTAGGCAGGCAGCAACGACAGTGTGCAAGGCAAAAAGATCAGACCACCGGCGAAAGCGCCAAGCAAACCGACAGACGAGAGAGATTCCAAGGCGTTACCACCTCCTAGGACAGGATGTCTGTCGCACTTTTGCCCCTGGCCCGTGGCCTGCTGCGACATTCAGTTGGACGTAAGGCATTCAGGATTTCGCAGAATGACGGATTTGGAAAGATCCAGTTCCGTGACAGAGAATTCGTGCGATACTCTCGCACTCCGCACCAGCGGAACGGGACTACCGGCCTCCTGTAGCCGGCTGATCGCTCGGCGCACGCTCAAGATGACTAAGTCGCCAACCTGCCCTCGCAGCCTCTGGATGAGCCTTACAGGATGTCGTTTCATCTCTCTTTCTCCCGATGGTCAGTATTACGGGATAAGCAACCGCGTGAACAGCTTGTCCCAACAGCCCCACCTCATTCAACTCATCTCCCCAGCTCGCCATGACATCCTTTGCCGTGCCCCCTTCGGCGGGCAGGTTCTAGTCTGACGCCACCTACGCACAAGCCTGCCGGCAGATGGTGACTTATTCACGTTTTGCCAATCGAGCGCATTCCCGGCAAAGCCGATGCAGGAAAACTTGAAACTTCAATGAGAATGAGTCTTCTCGTTTGAAGCAGAATCTCCTTTACGAGACAGAAAGAGCCGCTCGGAAAGCAAGATAGCCCCCATCACCACGAGAGCAACAATTAATACCAAATAATCTGTCGTAGCCTTTACCCAAAGGAAGCCTGCCAATACGACCATATCCAGGAATATTGCAATCACTAGCACAGTTGGGCTTGCATCAACCTCCTTGCGCAGATGACGCAACACTCCCCAATGGATACCTATATCCATAATCAAATAGAAAATGATGCCAAGCGCAGCGATACGACTAAGGTCAAAGAATGCCGTCAGAACTAAGCCAAGCACGACCGTATAGACCAGGGTATGCTTCTGGATACTTCCTGGCATATGAAAGTGACGATGCGGCACCAGCTTCATTTCCGTCAGCATCGCCAACATGCGTGAGACCGCAAATATACTGGCAATGATACCCCCCGCGGTGGCCAACATGGCGAGAATGACGGTGAACCAGACAGCGGCCTCTCCAAGAGCCGGCCGCGCAGCAGCTGCCAAAGAGTAATCCTTTGTTTCGATGATCTCGCTCAGCGACAGATTACTGGCGACAGCGAAGCCCACCAGCGCGTAGATCACCACACATAGGGCGATCGAGATCATGATCGCCCTGCCAACGTTGCGATGGGGATCTTCTATCTCTGAACCACTGTTGGTGATCGTCGTGAACCCTTTGAAGGCCAGGATCCCCAACGCGGTTGCTCCCAGGAAGCCTGCAAGAGACCCCTCGGGCGCCGACGCCGAGGTTTCCATGCCGACCGAGTCGGCGATGATGACACCGATGACCCCAAACAAGATGATCCCACCAATTTTTATGAACCCGAGTACCGAGGCAACACCCTGGATCATCTTGTTGGCGGAGAGGTTAAGTAAAAATGCAGATATCAGCAGCGCAACACCCAGCAAGGGGACAAGCAGTGACCTATCCCCCACATCGAAAAGCTCTAGCGTGTAGGACCCAAAGGTTCTCGCTAAGAAGCTTTGCGCTATCACCATGGAAAAATACATTAAAAGCGCATGAAAAGCGGTGGTCAGGGTCGGTCCATACGCTTTTTGGAGGTACATGCCAATACCACCAGCTGACGGGTAGGCATTGGACATTTTCACATAGGAATAAGCACTGAAGGAGACGATTAGTGCCGCCGACAAGAAGGCTAATGGGAAAAGCTCTCCCGTCATCTCGGCCATCTGTCCCGTCAAGGCAAAAATACCAGCGCCAATCATGACCCCGGTACCTAAGGCAATCGCACCAATTAGAGAAAGGCTATTCTGCTCATACTGTGGGGTTCTATCCATTGACTCCATCATCTCTCTCCTTGGGTCATGAAACAGGATCCTACTGAAAGGCCTCTTGACATTCCGACATTCGCCCGATAACGAAGAGTAGAGCATGCATTGACAAAATTGGGTCAAAGCGTAGAACCTATGTGCTACCCAATAGTCAAATATTTTCTTTGGTTACAACCTCAGATCCTAGCAGCTGACGGTACGACATCCACAGCATCAGCGGCGGCAAGATCAACCATTGGAGTAACGGCGAGAGGCCCGTGCCCAACCACGGAACGCGGGGCATTAGCGGTGCATACTCCCAGCGTTGACTGACTAGCGTCGCGTACCACTCCATCGCCACCGTGATACTGACACCCACCAGCACGAAGCCCAAGCACTCCTTGGTCCCATAGACCCGAAGCCAGTCACGACGTCGACGCCATACAGCCACCGACCAATACGCCATCAACGCGATTACCACATCGCCAAGGGCCGCCTGGGTACAAGCCTGCACAGCTTCCCAATGTGGCATCGCAGGCATGCCCGCATACAATGGAACCTGTAGAAACTCCCAAGGCAGATTCAGCAGAAAGGCAAAAAGCGCGACATGAAGCTCCGGGGCCGAGCGGAATACGCGTAGCTTCATGCAGCGTTCACCCCAAGGCTAGCCCGTGCGTGGTTATGCCTAGCACTCAATGGCAGCTCCAAGGCTCTTGCTTGGCATTGTCCTTCACATTCTGATCGACAAACCGATAATGCTCTTCCTTGAAGCGGTTCCACCAGTCATGACTGATTTCGACCGCATGTTTTTCGAGGATATCTTCAACACAGTCGAGGCAGAGACGTGAAGCATCATAGGCCAGGTGAAGCTTTCGTTTCTTTTCATCGAACGAAACACTGTCTAGCCCGTAGAGCTCATCTATATCCGAAACAGCCGCTTTCACCGCATCCAGATCGCGAGAGTCAAGTTTTAAGTGCCGTTTCACCAAGGTCGTTTCAGAGACTCCCAACCGATGCTTTTTGTGCGTCATGAGACTTCTCCTCGTACTGTAATATCGTTAACATCCTTCAATTGCTATCGCCATGTCTCCCATGGCACTTACCTAGCTCACAGACCCGTTTCAGCAACCAAGGTTTGCTGGCTACGACGCGCAGTGATGACCAGGAGCGCACCGGCTGCCAACATTGGTACCGTCAACAGCTGCCCCATGGTGAGCCAATCAAAGGCGATGAAGCCCAACTGAGGATCGGGCAGGCGTGCAAACTCCACGATGAAGCGGAAGGTACCGTATAGGAGCAGGAATAGCCCCGAGATAAGACCTTGCGATTGCGGTTTCCGTGACAGCCACCACAGCACGGCAAACAGCACCACACCCTCCAGGGCAAACTCGTAGAGTGCTGATGGGTGGCGCGGCTCGGAACCCAATCCCAACATGGGCGGGAAGACCATTGCCCAGGGCACGTCGCTGACCCTCCCCGGCAACTCGTGATTGATGAAGTTGCCCAGGCGCCCGGCACCCAGACCGATCGGCACCAGCGGTGCGATGAAATCGGTCAGCTTAAGGTAGGCCAGACGGCGACGTCTAGCGAACAGCCATGCAGCTATCAGGACGCCGGCAAGGCCCCCATGGAAACTCATGCCCCCTTCCCACACCTTGAACAACCACAAGGGGTTGGTCAGCACCTGATCGAGACCATAGAACAGCACAAAACCCAGGCGGCCTCCGATGATGACGCCCAGAGCGCCATAGAAGATCAGGTCACCGATATCATCGTGGGTCAGGCCGAGGCGGTGTGCTCGCCGCCGCCCCAGCCACCATGCGGCCGTCAGCCCCACCACGTACATCAGCCCATACCAGTGAAGCTGTACCGGTCCGAGCGATAATGCCACTGGATCGATTTGTGGGTACGCAATCATGGCGATTTCCTCACGACGTTCAAGCTTCTACGAACCGTTCGACGTTACGCCAGCGGGGTCGCGCATCGTCAAGCGTGATCCCTTATGACTCAGCATAGCCCCGAGGCCTGAATACAAGCTGAATCTGGGCTCACAACGCGCCAATCAATCTGGCGAGAGGCACCATCGCTGGCAATCCTCACATCAATAATACAAATAATCGTTCGCGTTAGGCTGGGTACCTTCAAGATACTGCATTCGCAACGTCTATAATGTGCCACCCAGCCTCGCCGAGCCTGTTAGCTAGGAATGGCTCACTCGACGGCATTTCCACAGATAGTAGACACAAGGCAATACCAGAAGCGTCAATATCACAGCACTCAACATACCCCCTACCATCGGAGCCGCAATGCGACTGACGACCTCGGAACCTGTGCCGGAGCTGTACATCAGCGGCAGAAGACCGGCAATCGTCGAGACCGACGTCATTATTACCGGTCTCACCCTCAGCGCAGCACCGTGCAGCACGGCGTGACGTAGTGTCTCCCGGCGGGGTTGTACTCCCTTGTATTGGCAGCGCTCGATCATCTGCTGATACGCCTGGTTGAGATACACGAGCATGATCACCCCGATCTCGACTGCCACTCCTGCCAGAGCGATAAACCCCACGCCCACGGCCACGGAGAAGTTATACCCCAGCAGGTACATCAGCCAGATCGCTCCTACCATGGCCAGCGGCAGCGTGCCCATGATGATGGCTACCTCACTGAAGCGCTTGAAGCTCATGTAGAGCAGGATCACGATGATGGCCAACGTGAAAGGCACCACATAGCTCAACTTCTCTTTGGCGCGCAACATGTATTCATACTGCCCGGACCACGTCACAGAATAGCCGGCGGGCAGCTCGAGCTCCTCGGCCACAACGTCCATGGCGCGCTGCACATAGGTGCCGACATCCACGCCTTCGATATCCACGAAGGTCCAGCCATTGGGACGCGCATTCTCGCTCTTGATCGCCGGTGGGCCGTCTTCCACGTAGATGTCCGCCACATCGGCTAGAGCGATGCGCTGCCCATTGGCGGTGACGATCGGTAGCTCGGCCAGTCGCTCGGGAGAGTCTCGGTAATCCTGTGGATAGCGCAGGTTGACCGGGTAGCGCTCCAGTCCCTCGATGGTCTGCGTGATGTTCCGACCACCGATGGCGGTCGCCACCACTTGTTGCACATCGGCAATGTTCAGGCCATAGCGCGCCGCCTGAGCGCGGTTGATATCGACCTTGATATAGCGCCCTCCGGCCACCCGCTCGGAGTAGATCGAAGCGGTACCAGGAACATCAGCAAGGATCGTCTCCAGCTGCTGCCCGATGGACTGAATCTGCTTGAGATCTTCTCCCCCCACCTTGATGCCCACCGGCGTCTTGATCCCGGTCGCCAGCATATCGATGCGCGTCGAGATGGGCATCACCCAGGCATTGGATACCCCCGGTATTCGCACCAGGCTGTCGAGTTCTTTCTTGAGCCTGTCGGTGGTCATTCCCTCTCGCCACTCTTCCCGTGGCTTGAGCTGAATGAAGGTCTCGATCATGGTCAGCGGCGCCGGGTCGGTCGCGGTATCGGCCCGTCCGATCTTGCCGAACACGGTATCCACCTCGGGCACACTGGCAATCAGTTTATCGGTCTGCTGAAGGAGCTCCCTTGCCTTGCCGATGGACAGCCCTGGATAGGTGGTGGGCATGTACATCAAGTCGCCTTCATCCAGGGGTGGTATAAACTCGCTGCCGATCTTGCTGACCGGCCAGAAGCCCACCAGGGTTATCGCCAGCACCAAGGCGATTGTCGTCTTCGGGAATCTCAATACTGCCTTGAGCACTGGCATATAGGCCCCAACCAGCAGCCGATTGACCGGATTCTTGTGCTCAGGCAGTACACGGCCGCGGATGAAGTAGCCCATCAGCACCGGAACCAGGGTGACCGCCAGCCCGGCACTGGCGGCCATGGCATAGGTCTTGGTGAAGGCGAGCGGTGAGAACATCCGCCCTTCTTGGGCCTCGAGGGTAAACACAGGCACGAAGCTGACCGTGATGATCAGCAAGCTGAAGAAGAGGGCCGGTCCCACTTCCACCGCCGAGTCGGCCACCACCTTCCAGCGGTTTTCAGTCGTCAGCGGTGTACGCTCCATGTGCTTGTGCAAATTCTCGATCTGTGGCGCGGCTCCTCGCGCAACTTCGTGCCCGACTATTTGATCCGACTCACCAATGGCAGGACCCTGGTGCTCGAGGTGAAGGGCCAGGACAGCCAGCAGAACGCCCAGAAGCGTGCCGCCATGGAGACCTGGGTCAAGGCCGTCAACGACCAGGGCGGCTTCGGCCAGTGGGCCTTCGACACCGTGTTCGAGCCAGCGCAGACGCGGGACGTCATCGAGAGGTACCTGTGAGAAGGAGCCGTTCAGGTTGGCCTATACCAGCTTGAACGGCTCGATATCGCGGAAGATGCCGGTCTTGGTCATGTCGCGGCGCAGGGTGAAGGCCCACGGCGACCTCCTTGTCGGTAGATGCAGACAGTCTTTCATTCTGCACTGCTGCGAGCCGTTGCTGAAGGCGGGGCACCGAAAGCGGCGTAAGAAACTGCAGATTCAGCAGGTTAGCAGCAGCTCTTTCTGCAGCGGTGGAGTTTTCTTTCTGCACGGCAGCCGTGTGCTCAAAGCGGCAGTGGTCCTGTCGAGCAGCACCGGTTCCCGGCAGCAACCCTTTGCCCTTTCCCCTTTGGGGGGTTCGCAATATGCTAACTTTTCGGGGCAAGCCCCTTCCCCTTGAGCCCCCTTCCCTTACTTCCCTTACTTCCCTTACTCCCCTTTCCGCCCTTTTGGAATTTTCACCATTTGCTGATGTAATACCACTAGGCCGAGCATCGAGGCGCTTGACAGAGTTAGGTGCAGCGGCAAAAATATACGCAGACTACGTACACCTCTATGAAAGCCACCTTTGTCGAGCTGCCAGCCTTCGAGCGGCATCGCTCCAGCCACTTTGACGACGCTGCGTTTCGTGCCTTCCAGAGCTTCTTGCTCAGGAACCCAGCTGCGGGAGACGTCATCCAGGGCACAGGAGGGCTGCGCAAGGTACGGTTCAGCGACCCCAAGCGGCAGAAGGGCAAACGGGGCGGTGTTCGCATCATCTACTACTGGTGGCTGGGTGGATCCCAGTTCTGGCTGTTCACCCTGTACGACAAGGATTCACAGGATGACCTGACGCCAGCCCAGCGTAAGACCCTGAAACAGCTGCTGGATGCGGAGCTCAACGCGAGGACATGACCATGGGCCGTAATATCTTTGACGAGCTCGTCGAGGGCTTTGATGCTCTGGCGGATGAGCGCCAAGGCAAGCGCACGCTGCGCTCTCACTCCGTAGCACTGGAGGAAGTCCCCGATATCACGGCCGGTGAGCTCATCGCGCTACGCGAGAAGCTGCATATGTCTCGCCCGGTGTTCGCCATGTACCTGCGTACCAACCCCAGGACACTGGAGAACTGGGAGCAAGGGCGCGCCAAGCCCAATGCTCAGGCCAAGACCTTGATTCGGCTCGTACAGAGGTACCCCGAAACCATCGAACACTTGGCATCGCTCAATTGACCCAGGTAGAGGGGTTCCATCATAGGGTCTATGCTTAAGATCTGATATTCCCAGGGAGGGAGGCCCATGGTGCTGAAATCACTCCTGACCCGAGCCGTCGCAGCTGGCAAGCAGGCACATCGCCAAGATCAGCAGGACGGCTGGTCCGATGGCTGGCACACTCGAGCAAGTACCACGGAGGTGCTGCGCGTACTGCGCGACTCCACCGCCGATGCGGCCAAGTCTACTGCCCAAACTGCCACCACCCAGGAGGGGTGGCGACGACTTGCTCGTGGAGCGGGGAAGGTGGTCGGTGGTGCGGCCGTGGTGGCCGGTGGCGTGGCTCAGGGAATGCTCCAGTCGGCGTCTGTGGATTCTGAAGAGGCAGAAGAAGTGAAAGACGGCTGGAGAAGCGGCCATGCAGGCTATGGCTATTATATCGGCGAGTGGCGGATGGATGAGGACGAAGACGATTATCATGGAGGCAGGTCATAACCCCAATCCATGCCGACATACCTTAGGCTGGAGTTAGGCAAGCCTGTCACAGCTTCCCGCCCGATGAAGTGGCCTGAGCCTTCTGACCGCCGGACTTGCCAGCACTCTGTGCATCACCACTACCTTGGCGTAAGCCACTGCCAACGGCACTCCCAACCCGCATTCCAGCCCAACTCAGTACTCCTACCCATAGCGTCGGTAGCGCCAGAAACATCATCCCCTCCACGAACTGCAGCACCATGCGGTCGTAGAGGTTGTTGGCGGCGGAGAGCCAGCTCAGCTTGGCGGCGTCGCTGCGGTAGAGCAGGTCCACCAGGTTCGAATTGATCCAGCGGGCGAGCTCCCACCAGAAGGTCAGAAACCACATGGCGAAGAGCCCGAAGGTGGCCATGCCAGCGACCTTGAAGCTGTAGCTGGAGATGACCATCACGAAGGGTAGGCAGATGATGATGGCCATCACCAGGATGCCCTGCACCATCGGCAGCGCCTGCTTGAGCATGTCCATGCCGGCCTGGAACGGGAGGATCGACAGGGCGCCGCCTATGGCCGAACCGGCGGTGACGGTGGCATCCCAGAAGCTGCTACCACCATCCAGCCCCCGAAAGCCCACCACCGCCTGATCCAGGTTGCCGCTAGCCGCGCCGGAGCGAGGGCTCACCAAGCGCCGAATCACATAGTCCTCGGCGTCGCTGCCGGTGAAGACGCTGCGGAAGCCATCCCAGAACCCCGCGCCCACCTCATCATGCAGCCGGGCCCTCAGGCCTACGCTCTCGGCTGACCACCACTCCTGGCAGGAGGGATAGCCGGGCAGGCCGGGGCCGGTGTTGGGACGGGAGACATCCCGGTCGGCATCGTAGGGGAAGCCAGCGATGGGCCGCCCGGCGTAGAAGCTGTCGTAGTAGCCGGGCGTGGCCTGGAAGTAGTTCGAGCCGATCCAGTCCACGTCCATGGCGCGGGTAGACTCGATGGTCCCGCCCTCCTGCAGCAGCCGGTTGCGCGCCGGGCCAAAGCACTGGCGCTGGAACTCGCCAACCTCCTGTTGCAGCCCCGGATCTTCGACGCTGTGCAGGTCCAGCTCCATGCGGATGGACTCGAAGTCCGTCGAGCAGGGAATGGCGTGAATCGCCGCGGCGGTGAGCCCGTGGGACACCGCATGCACGCCCGCCCACCACAGCGGAATCCTCGCCTGCTGGCCACCGATCGAGCTCTCGGTCGCGCCGAACGCCCCCTCGGACCAGCCGCCAGCGGCGAACTGGCGTGTGCCGCACTCCAGCGAGCGGCTCTCATCGATATCGGCGGTGGCCAGCTGGACCTGCAGCAGCGGCAGGCAGGTGAAGGCGTAGGCCAGGATCATGGCATAGAGCCGGGTCTCGATGCGGTTGACCGTGAGGATGCCCTTGGTCCCCGCCTCGTCGCCCTCCTGGCGGGCCTTAAACCACTCGGAGAGCACCAGGGTGATGAACGGCACCGCGGCGATGCCGGTGCCGACCATGACGTGCCAGATGGCGTTGTTGATGATCCAGCCCAGCAGCGTCATGGCGTTGGCGAAGTAGTCGAACACCACCAGCGGCGCGGTCAGCAAGCCCCCCATCAGGCACCTCCCAGCTGGTTGATCAGGTTGGTGACTTCCAGCAGGACCAGGATGCCCAGTGCCATCAGCTCGAGCCGGCGGAGCTTGGCAAGCGCCTGTCGCCCGTCGTCGCGATCTCGGCGCAGTCGCACCACCGCCCGGGGGCGCACCTTGCGCCACCAGACCAGAGCCAGCGCGGCGTAGAGGCTCAGCCGCCAGGCCAGCAGCCACGGCCAGGCGGTCTGCCAGGCACTATGGTGGGCCTCGAGCCCTCCCAGCAGCCTCACGCTGACGGCGAGAATGGCGCCGCTCAGCAGGAACATGACGACCAGCACGGCCATGGCGAGCAGCAGCGACGGCCAGCGGGCCGGGTTCATCCAGGAGAAAGCGCGTCGCGTCATTCGTCGCTGCCCTCCTCGCCGGCAGGGCGGCCGCGGCCGTCCAGGGCCGCATCCGGCCTGAAGGTTTCGCCCTGCGAGGCCCCATGGCTGCGCCGGGCAGCCCGCTCCAGGGCGATGCCGGCAGCGCTGTTGCCCAGCGCCTGGCGGATCTCCATCTCGGAGCGCAGCGACTCGATATCCCGATCCAGGGCCACCAGCTTGCGATCCAGCGCCGACATGCCCTGCTCGTTGTCGGCGATGCCCGGATCACTGCTGCCGGCCAGCAGCAGCCGGCGCGCCCACAGCGCCTTGGTCAGGGTTCTGGCCAGGGCCATCTCACCGCTCAGGCGGTGGATCAGCAGCGAGGCCTCGGGGTCGCTGCGCAGCGACTCGATCACCCCGCGGGAGACGGTCAGGCCATCGCCGGCGGAGACCTGGCGCAGGTTGTCCGGCGTCAAGGGATCGCTACCGTCGATCAGCCTCAGCAGCTTACCGTAGACCTCCTGCTGCTCACGTTCCAGTTCACGCACCAGGCCACTACCGGCCTGGGTCTCGCTGCGCTCGCAGCCGTCGCAGGTACGAATCGACTGTTCGCCGATCACGGTCTGGGTCCACTCGGCGGCCTCTTCCGGGCTCTGCCACACCGTGCACATGCCACCCAGGCAAGACCCCGAACCACCGCCGGTACCTGAGCCGCCCGCACCGGAAGAGGCCGACAGCCCACCGCCGCCGATCCAGGTACCCTCGTTGGTGGCCACCGATCCCCAGCCGCCTCCGCCACCGGCGATGGGGGCCGTGCTGGTGGTATCGGTACGGCCATGCAGCAGGTTGTAGCCGGCGCGTGCGGTGTCCTCTACCACACGAATTGGCGCCTGACCCTGGCCACCGCGGTGCTGGCCACCCACCCAGGTCACGCCCTGGTTGCCGCCCGACTGGTCGACCTGCTCCTGCGCCGCGACGACATCGGCGTTGGACTGGGCCGCGCTCTGCCAGCTCTCAGCCATGGCCACCTGCTGCCATCCCTGGCCAGTGACCATATCGGCCATGCGCTCGGACATCTTGCGGCAGGACATCGACGCCCGGTCGAAGTCCACCCGCCCCTGCAGCACCCCGTTACTCAGCAGGTCGTAGAGCCCGGGGTTGGCTCGCTGAATGATCATGGCGGGCAGCGAGGCCACGGCGCCCTGAGCGTTCTGGACCACCGTCCCCATCAGGTTCTGGAAGCCATTGGTGATGCCGTTGAGCTGGTTGGAGACCGTGGCGCCGATATCGAAGTTGCCGCAGGAGGCGTTCATGTTCCAGCTGATGCCGATGCCGCGGCTGTTGGGGTTGTAGCCCCGGCCAGCGGAAACGCTGAAGGGAGAGGCACCACCAACCTGGTAATAGAGCGCATCGGCAGACTGCGCCTGGGCTTGGGTCGACAGCAGCCCCACCACCAAGGCGCCTGCCAACGGCATGAGGATGACGCACCGCATACGAGATCCTTTCATCGTCCTCTCTCCTTCAGGGGACTGCGTAGAGCAGGGTCTGCCCACGACGCTTGCAGCAGCGATAAGGGCGCCACAGTGACCAGGCGTAGTCACCGCCCGTGTCCAGGCGGTCGCTATAGGTGTCGGCCACGCTGCGGTCCGGCCACACCCGGCAGGATTTGCTCATGCTGGGCGTCAGGCGCTGCCAGCGATGGGTGGTGGCATCGCCCTCCTTGACCGGCCCGGGCGGCCAGTAGCCGTCACGGGCAGTAGCCACCAGTGGTGTGTAGACGTGGGGCTGCCCGGTGCGGGTGACGATGTCGGCGGAGCGCTGGGCGATGGTCGCCGCGGTTTTGTAGTCATGCACCTGGGTCAGAAAGCCGCTGCGCGGATAGACGTTGCCCCACAGGTCGCCGGGCTGGCCCAGCTCACGCATGCCGGGCGTCAGGGCTTCGGGGTAGAGCGACTCGGGGATCCCGCTGCGCCACGCCAACGCATCCAGGGTCGAAAGGTGGTAGGGCTGGAAAGGCGTCGCTGCCCCAGCGCACGACATGCCGAAGGCGCTGGCGAAGCTGCTGAAGGCACCGCCGGCGGGGTGGCCGATGGCGTTCACGTTCTTGAAGCGCAGGTGCTCATGTCGCTCTTGGTTGCCATCCGAGGTGCTTTGCCCGCCTGCCAAGGCATCGCCCAAGGGTGGCGAGAGGGTGGCCACCTCCCGCCAGGGGTTGTCGCCGGTGTTCTCGTAGCTGGAGACCACTAGCTCGGGGACGTAGTGGCGCACCTGGACCGAGGTGCGTATCGAGCAGCCCGACCAGGAGCAGTTGAGCCAGACGCAGATGCCGATGACCTGATAGTCCAGGCACTGAGTAGAAATCGACGACGCGACGATCTCTGGCGTCGTCAGGGCATGGGCGGGCCTGTCCGCCACACCAAGACTCAGCAACGCACCGCCCAACAAGGGCCCGAGGATCTTGAAGCGCATCATTGGCGCCCCTCCTGCCGCAGTAGACGCTCGGCTTCTCTCAGCGCCGCGGCCACATCCGGCTGGCCGTAAATCACATGGCGGCCATCGATCACCACGGCGGGGACTTTCTCCACACCCAGCTGCCAGGCCCTGGCTAGCCCGAGATAGCTATCGGCATAGCGGTCGGCAGTCTCCTGCCACTCAGGCGCCGCCATGCCCTCGCGCATCAAGGCCTCCGCGAGTTCAGGATCAGCAGGAAGGTCTTGCGACAACTCTGCATCCAATCGGCCGGGCGCATCGAGTTCGATGACCGCTACACCAGATGGCACATTGATGACCGGCTGTCCGGAGATGGTAAAGACTTCGGTGGTCTGCTCTGCGAGTGCGGGGCCTGCCAGGCAGGCAGACAGCCCAAAGGCAATCAGCCAGCGCCGTGGGTGGTGTCTCTCCATGCGTGCCACTCCAGTAGTACAAGGAATGAGCACAGCATTGCCGAGTACATCAAGAGAGACAGCAAGAAATGTTAATTCCGTTTAGAGATATTTTCTGGAGCCGTCATCAAAGGCCAACGGATCGGGTTATCGCTATCGCAGCCAAACTCATCATGTTTAAATGACGAGGAACATTGAATCATTCCCGAACCACCACCATAATATTCCCCAACACTCACCCACCGCGAGGAAGTCCATGTCCATTCTCAACACCTACATGCAGAAAGAACAGCAGCTTAAGCAACTCCAGGAAGAGCTCGACAAGCTGAAGAACGATGATCGCCTCAAGGCCGAGCTGGAGTTCAAGGACAAGCTCGAGGCCCTGATGCGCGAGTTCGACAAGTCAGCCGCCGATGTCATCAAGCTGCTGAACCCACAGCCGGCTGCTGCCAAGGCCTCCGGCACCACGAGCACCGGCCGCGCCAAGCGCAAGCTAAAGACCTACAAGAACCCCAACACCGGCGAAGTCGTCGAAACCCGCGGCGGCAACCAAAAGACGCTGAAGTCGTGGAAAGACGAGTACGGTGCCGAGACGGTTGAGGGTTGGCTGGTGAGGACTGAGGATTAATCAGCCCCACCCTACTTGTTTCCCCAACAGGCAGGGCAGATGTCGGCCAGAATCGAAACTTGGAATTTTTCTTATGCACTATTTTTATGCATGCGCAAGGACCTGGCGGTCTCAATGAGCAAGTGCAACACCTGATCGATCAGGTACGCTATCGCTATGACTCATTGCTACCACCA
>NZ_JASHIT010000052.1:0-32341 GCF_030733595.1 Halomonas sp. MMSF_3323
GCTGGCCCCGTCGACGGTCACCATAACGATAACCCCTCCCCCTTCTTCCCTGACGACAAGGTTCCCCATGCGCTCTTTCTCCCAGCGTCTGCTGTCCCCCCTGGCCATCGCCTGCGCGACGATGCTGACGATGCCCGCCGCCTTCGGCGACGAGGCTCGCCAGGTGCGTATCGCCGTCGATGTGCCTTATCCACCGTTCGAATACCGCGACGCCAACGGCGAACTCGCGGGCTTCGAGATCGATCTGGGCAACGAGTTGTGCAAACGCGCCGAACTGGACTGCGAGTGGATCGTCCAGGGCTGGGACGGCATCATCCCCGGCCTGTTGGCACGCAAGTACGACGCCATCCTGTCGTCGATGCGCATCACCGAAGCGCGTGAACGCCAGGTTCGCTTCAGCGAGCCCTACGCCATGTCGCCCAAGGTCTGGGTGGCCCGTCGCGGCGAGGCCGTCGACCCGGAAGACCTGGCAAGCCTCGAGGGCATGACCGTCGGCGTCCAGCGCGGTACCACCCAGGACACCTACATCACCGGGCGCTATCGCGACACCCTCGATATCCGCCGCTACGCCACCGCCGACGAGGTCGCCCTCGACATGGAAAGCGGGCGTCTGGACCTGGCCTTCATCAACTACCCGGTGGCCATCGAGGCGCTGGATATCAAGGCCGAGGATGGCGACTTCACCCAGGTCGGCGAGCGTATCAATTCGCCAGAATCGATCTTCGGGCGCGGCAACGCCATCGCCGTGCGCCCCCGCGATGAAGCCCTGGCCGAGACCTTCAACCAGGCTCTAAACGAGGTCTACGCCGACGGCACCTTCCAGCGCCTGATGGAGCAGTACTTCGACTACGATCTGCGCCCCGCCAGCCGCCTGTAACCAGCATGGCAAGCACAAGGGCCCGCCTGAGCATGGCGGGCCCTTGTCGTTTCCTTCGTGGTTTCCCCTGTAGCTTCCCTTGATGCTTCCCTCGATGCTTCCCACGTTGGTCTGACCGGCGTCGGCTCAGCTTTCCGCCTCACCCCGCTTTTCGCCGTCGCTTTTATTACCGCTTTCGTTGTTGTTTTCCGGACCGCTGTCAGGGCCGGCCTCGTCTCCGTCGACACTAGCACCGCCGCCGTTGTCGTCACTCGCTTTGCGGGCATAGCGTGCCAGCAACCACCTGACGCCTCTCTCCCACGCCCAGGTGGGTAAAAGCCAGTGCAGGAAGATCAATATCCTGGCGTCCCGAGGCCGCGCGTAGCGTCGACGCGGGCGACTGGCGGTCAGGGCATGGACCACCGCCTCGGCGATCATCTCGGGGGTGCCGGCCCGGGAGTGATCGGCGAGGATCTCGGCCATGCCGCGCTTGATCCGCGCATAGGGCGCCTCGGGAGGGTTCTCGCACAAGGGCTTGCGGGCAATCGCCGCCCATTCGCTGCGAATCACCCCGGGCTGGATCAGGCTGACGGACAGGCCAAAGGGGCGCGTCTCGACCCTCAGGGCATCACTCAGCGCTTCCAACGCGTACTTGGTGGCGTGGTACCAGCCACCCACCGGAAACCAGATACGGCCGGCCATGGAGCCAATATTGACGATGCGACCGCGCCGTCGACGTCGCATGCCGGGCAAGACCTCCCGAGTCAACGCCATCAGCCCGAACACGTTGACCTCGAACTGACGCCTGGCCTCCTCGATCGGGACTTCCTCCAGCACGCCATAGCTGCCGTAGCCTGCGTTGTTGACCAACCCATCGAGCTCGACGCCGTCGCGCTCGATACGTGTCAGCACCGCGGCAATGCTGTCGGCGTCGGTGATATCCAGCGACAGCACCCGGGCGCCCTTGTCAGCCAGGTGGCTCATGCGCTCGACCCGCCGAGCGCCTGCGTAGACGATAAACCCCTGCTCGAGCAGCGCGGTGACGATCGCCTCGCCGATCCCTGACGACGCCCCTGTCACCAGCACGCACCTTTCAGTCCCTTGATGGTTCAACGGCCAAGCTCCCTATTTCATGGATTCGGTTACCACGCTAGCGCGTTTGAATTCGAAGATGGCACTCACCTTTCGAGGTAGGTGCTCGATCTTGTGCTCTTTTAGCCCCGACCATGGTGAAGAGGCACAGGCCTCGGAGAGAAGGCACAGACTCGAGCTTTCATCACGTTATGCTCAAACATGCTTGGACAATCCAGGGGGGCTTCTTATCGGGTAACGCTGATCTAGAGTATGAAGTGCCTTTGAAGCGACTGGCCTCGGCCCTCGGCCGGCCACCGTCTCCCATGTCAGCACCGCCGTTGACACTCGTGCCTGCGCCACCGCCATCACGACCGTGCTCATCGGCGCCAGCGCTATCGATAACCGTCCCAGGAGCCGCCATGCCCATCCGCACGATCAACGCCCTTGCCCTGTCGCTCGCCCTTGCCATCACACCGCTTGCCGTCACACCACTTGCGGCCTTTGCCGACGAGATGCCCGGCCGTCAGTTTGCTGATGTAGGAGACTTTCGCGTCGCCTATCGCGAATGGGGCGAGCCTGGTGACCCGGCGGTCATGCTGATCCATGGCATTCCGCTCAACAGCGTGCTGTTCTCCCGGGTGGGCCCGCTGCTGGCGGAACAGGGCTATCACGTCTTCGCGCCCGGCCAACTCGGGCTCAGCTACACCGACGGCCCCATGGATGCCGACCACTCGCTCAAGGGCCAGGCCGAAATCATGACCGACTTCGCCAATCAGGTGATGCCCGGCCCCTACATCCTGTTCGGCCACGACCTGGGAGGCGGCATCGCCCAGATCATGGTGACCGATTCCGAGCTCAAGGAGCAGAACCAGGTCCGCAAGATCGTGATCGGCAACTCCGCCGTGCTCGACATGTGGCCGGTCCCTGAGGCCAACGCCGCCATCGCCAAGGCCAAGTCCGCCGAGGCCAGCCAGATCTTCAGTGCCGACAACGTCCGCGAGATCGTCAAGAACTTCGCCTCGGCAGGTCTCATGCAGCCGGAGGAGACCCTGACCGACGAGATCCTCGAGGACCTCTACGGCAACTATGCCGAGAACGAGTCGACCCGCAACCATTTCATCGAGTACCTCAAGGCCATGGATAACCGCCTTACCCTTGAGGCCTCACCTCAGATGGTGATGTGGAACAAGCCTGCGATGCTGCTGTGGGGCGTGCATGACCCCTTCCAGCCGCCCTACGTCTCCGGCGTGGCGCTGGCCCGCATCATGCCCCACGCCACCTGGGAATATCTGGACGCCAGCCACTTCTATCCGCTGGAGCGCCCCCAGGAGGTGGTCGACGCCTTCGTTGCGTGGGACCAGCAGTAGGAGGTTCCGCCCTTGTCAGCGCTGCTCGTCGGGAGACCCGACCTTGGGTCCTGAACGGCGACGGCGTTCACCATGCCGATCACGCGCCCGCTCGATGCGGGCGCGTGCTGTTTCGCCAGCCGCTTTAATTCCCTTGGCGGTAAGCGAGCCCTCGCTCTCTCGTGGCGGGCGCCAACCTGAGGCATAGTGGACGCTCGATAGATTTCTTTCGCATCCATCATTTGCCCCTGGTCGACTCGCCTGTACTGGCTACCCGGGGCCCTGCAACGGAGGTCAGACATGGCTCGCATCCACGACGACAATGCCCAGGCAATCGGCAACACCCCGCTGGTGCGGCTGAACCGGGTCAATGAAGGCGCCACGATCTGGGCCAAGATCGAGGGGCGCAATCCGGCCTACAGCGTCAAGTGCCGGATCGGTGCGGCGATGATCTGGGATGCCGAGGAACGCGGCGTGCTCAAGCCGGGCATGACCATCATCGAGCCCACCAGCGGCAATACCGGCATCGCCCTGGCCTTCGTCGCCGCCGCCAAGGGCTACCCGCTGACCCTGACCATGCCGGCCTCCATGAGCCTGGAGCGGCGCAAGGTACTGAAGGCCCTGGGCGCCGAACTGGTGCTGACCGAACCGGCCAAGGGCATGCCCGGCGCCATCGCCAAGGCCGAAGAGATGGCCAAGTCCGATCCGTCGACCTACTTCCTGCCCCAGCAGTTCTCCAACCCGGCCAACCCGCGCATCCACGAGACCACCACCGGCCCCGAGATCTGGAACGATACCGACGGCGAGGTCGATGTCTTCGTAGCCGGGGTCGGCACCGGGGGCACCCTGACCGGGGTCTCGCGCTACATCAAGAAGACCCAGGGCAAGGCGATCACCACCGTGGCGGTGGAGCCCACCGACTCCCCCATCCTGACCCAGGCCAGGGAAGGCAAGGAACTCAAACCCGCTCCCCACAAGATCCAGGGTATCGGTGCCGGCTTCGTGCCGGACAATCTGGACATGGATCTGGTCGATCGCGTCGAGACGGTCACCAACGAGGACGCCATGGCCATGGCCCATCGACTGATGCGTGAGGAAGGCATCCTCTGCGGCATTTCCTGCGGGGCAGCGGTCGAGGCTGCGGTGCGTGTCAGCAAGCTGCCCGAGTTCGCCGGCAAGAATATCGTGGTGGTACTGCCAGACAGCGCTGAGCGCTATTTGAGCTCGGCGCTGTTCGCCGACCTGTTCACCGAGCAGGAACTCAACCAGTAACGTCGCCCAGACGGTCAACAGGCGAGCCGGCCCGTGCCGGCTCGCCTGTCATTTCGATCCCGCCTTTCATCGCTGCCGCTGGAGAGGCGAGTCGCGTAACCAGCCGCGGCATCTCAGGTATTGAGCACCACGCCGCCATTGAGGTGCAGCGTCTGACCACTCATGTAAGACGACTCCTCGCTGGCCAGATAGACATAGGCGGGCCCCATCTCGCTGGGTTGGCCTGCCCGATTCATCGGCACCTGACCACCGAACTCGGCGACCTTTTGTTCGTCGAAGCTCGCCGGGATCAACGGCGTCCATACCGGCCCCGGGGCCACTGCGTTGACGCGAATCTCGCGATCCATCAGGGTCGCCGCCAGCGAACGTACCAGTGCCTGCACCGCCCCCTTGGTCGCGGTGTAGTCGAGCAGCGTGTCATTGCCCTTGAAGGCATTGATCGAGGAGGTAGCGATGATGGTATCGCCGGCGTCGAGGTGGGGCACCGCCGCCTTGGACAGATAGAAGTGGCTGTAGACATTGGTGCGGAAGGTCCGCTCCAGCTGCGCATCATCCACTTCGGTAATATCGGACCAGTCATACTGTTCGGCGGCGTTGTTGACCAGGATATTGAGCCGTCCAAAGCGCTCGATGGTGCTGGCCACGGCCTGACGACAGAAGTCGGCATCACCGACGTCCCCCTTGAGCACCAGGCACTCACCGCCTTCCTTCTCGACCATCTGGCGGGTGGTCTCGGCATCCTGATCTTCTTCCAGATGCACGATGGCGCAGTGCGCGCCCTCACGGGCATAGTGCACCGCCACGGAGCGACCGATACCGCTGTCGCCGCCGCTGATCAGCGCCACCTTGCCGTCCAGCTTGCCGCTGCCACGGTAGCTGTCACGGATCACCTCCGGCTCGGGCTGCATGGCCGACTCGCTGCCGGGCTGACGATGCTGTTGCTGAGGGGGTTGCTGTGTAGACATGGATCCACTCCTTCGGCTCATCGACATGGCGAACGTCATGGCCCCCGCCACCACGGGCATCCCTGGGGGCCGGCGGTACGCAACAGGCGTCTGCGGCAGAAGCCCTTTCCTGCACGTGACGTGAAGGTTGTGTACCACTTTTGTACAGAGTGGGACAGTCAGCGACTAACTTCAAGGGGCAAGCAACGACTTTGCACCGTCAAGCATCTCGACCTCTCGCCGCCTTCATGTCGCTCACACTGGTCCATAGGCTCTGCGTGCCGACGTGCCCCCTATCCCCATGGCTTGAAAAGGAACACCCATGCCCCATCGCACTCCTCCCAGCGTCAGTCGCCAACGCAACAAGGTGGTCAGTGCCGAGGAGTCGGTACAGCTGATCCGTGACGGCGACAGCCTTGCCACCGGCGGCTTCGTCGGGGTGGCCTTTCCCGAGGCACTGGCGGTAGCGCTGGAGCAACGCTTCGTGGAGTCCGGCCATCCTCGTGACCTGACGCTGATCTACGCCGCCGGCCAGGGCGACGGCAAGGGCCGTGGCGTCGATCACTTCGGTCACCCGGGACTGCTCAAGCGCGTCATCGGAGGCCACTGGGGGCTGGTACCCCGCTTGCAGAAGCTGGCCATCGACAACCAGATCGAGGCCTACAACCTGCCACAGGGCGTGATCTCCCATCTGTTTCGCGACACCGCCGCCGGCAAGCCGGGCACCCTGACCAAGGTGGGGCTCGATACCTTTGTCGACCCACGTCAGGGGGGCGGCAAGATCAACGAGCGCACCACCGAGGATCGCGTGCGGCTGATGCCCATCGATGGCGAGGAGTACCTGTTCTACCAGGCTCAGCCGATTCAGGTCGCGCTATTGCGCGGGACCACCGCCGACGCCGACGGCAATGTGACCATGGAGCGTGAGGCGCTATTTCTGGAGATGCAGGCCATTGCCATGGCGGTGCACAATTCCGGGGGCATCGTCATCGTCCAGGTCGAGAGTCTGGCCGAACGAGGCACCCTCAAGGCCAAGGACGTGAAGATCCCCGGCGTGCTGGTCGACGCCGTGGTGCTGGCACAGCCCGAGCATCACTGGCAGACCTTCGCCACCCAGTTCAGTCGCGCCTTCGCCGGCGAACTGAAGGCGCCGATGAATGACATCGCCAGCCTCTCGCTGACCGAGCGCAAGGTCATCGCCCGCCGCGCCGCCTTCGAGCTTCGGCCCAACAGCATCGTCAATCTGGGCATCGGCATGCCTGAGGGCATCGCCAACGTGGCCAATGAGGAAGGGCTGCTGGAGTACCTGACGCTGACCGCCGAGCCCGGCGTCATCGGCGGCCTGCCGGCGGGCGGGCTCGACTTCGGCGCCGCCATCAATACCCATGCGATCATCGACCAGCCAAGCCAGTTCGACTTCTACGATGGCGGCGGCCTGGACATCGCCTTTCTCGGTCTCGCCCAGGTCGACCAGGAGGGAAGCGTCAACGTCAGCCGCTTCGGCCCCAGGCTTGCCGGCGCCGGCGGCTTTATCAACATCAGCCAGAACGCCAAACGGCTGGTGTTCGTCGGCACCTTCACCGCCGGTGCCCAGCTGTCCATCGACTCGGGAAGACTAAAGATCGACGCCGACGGCAGCCAGCGCAAGTTTGTCGAGCGCGTCGAGCACCGCACCTTCAGCGGCCCCCTGGCGGCGAAGCGCGGCCAGCCGGTGCTCTACGTCACCGAGCGCTGCGTGTTCGAACTGCGTGCGCAAGGGCTGACGCTGATCGAGATCGCCCCGGGGGTGGAACTGGAGCGCGACATCCTGGCGCTGATGGACTTTCGGCCCCACATCGACGCGCCCCTTGCCACCATGGATCCCCGCCTGTTCGACAGCGCCTCCATGGACCTGCTCGAGACCCTGCTGGAGCGGCCGATCGCCGAGCGCTTGAGCGTCGATCTCGACACTTACCAGTTCTTCATCAACTTCGAGGGACTGGCGGTCAACGACGATGACACCATCGCCACCATCGAGAGGGAGGTCGAACGCCTGCTTGAGCCCCTGGGCCGTCCCGTCTATGCCATCGTCAACTACGACAACTTCACCATCGCGCCGCACCTTGTCGAGCGCTACACCGAAATGATCTGCGGATTGTCCGAGCGCTTCTACGAGCGCGTCACTCGCTACACCACCAGTGCCTTCCTGCGCCTCAAGCTCGGCGACGCGCTGGAGCGCCGTGCCGATGCACCGCACATCTACGAAAACCGCAAGGACGCCCTGAGCCACCTGCTCGACGAGCAGCAAGACAGCTGACCATTCTGCGGCTCAACTGCCTGTACATCTGCTCGCGAAGAGGCGCCACGACTACCCCCGAGCCAGCGATTCACGCTAGCCATGCGGCAACGGGGGACTGTGTCCCCCGTTGCCACCTACCGGGCAAGTCGGCGAATCAGATGTCCACGTCGATACCATCCTGGATCTTGAGCACGGCGTTGCCGTTTCCATCGTAGACGTTGTAGGTGATGCCATCTTCCTGCACCTGATTGCCGGTGGCGGACCATTCATCGGCTCTCAAGGAGACCCTGTCTCCGGCGTCACCACGCACAAACAGCTCATCACCACTGGTCATGTCGAGCACATCCTGTGCACTCAAGGTAACGTCATGGTCCTGGCCCTCCCCCATCAGGTCCAGTGTCTCGATATTGCGCACCTTGCCGGGATCGATGTCCTCGCCAAAGCGCAACTCGACCACATCGTCACCACCGAGACCATTGATCGCCTTGCCGCTGTAGAGCAGCGTATCGTCACCGGTCGTCGGCTCCACTGCGCGGATATCGAGATCCACCTGGCCTTCATAAGGCGGGTCGAGGGTATCCTGACCGTCCACGGTGGCCAGGCTGAAGTCCAGGGTGACATTGCCATCGGTCGCCTTCTGCACCAGCGTCAGCGCATTCAGTTGGTCGATTGAGATGTCATCGATCACATAGGTATCGGTTCCGGCGTCGTAGGTCCAGTCCAGAAGATTGTCGCCACTGAAGAAGCTGGCGTGCTCCCCCAGCCCCTTGAGGGTCAACGTCACCTGTTCGGAACCGTCTCGATCCAGCACCGAGGCGTTGAGGTTGAGCGGAATTCTGTCGCCCTCATCGCCGAAGCTCAGCAACGGATCGGCCTCGATCGGATCGGCCACGGCGTCCACCAACACCGAGAACGCCTCGTCACCGATGTAACGTTCGCCATCACGGCCGGCGATGGCTGTCACCGAGAGGCTATCGGCGCCACTGAGGTCTCCGCTCCAGTCACGTGGAGGGATCAGGCCGACGTAGGCCGGCAGACTACCGTCAGGCTTGAGAATCGACCAACTGCCCTTGCCTACGTTCTCCGCCAGGGTCGCGGAAGCCGCGTCGGCTCCGGTCATCACCAGCCAGCCGTTAGGCAGGCCATCGATCAGCACCGCTTCCAGGGTCTGGGAGGGGTCGAGCAAATCAACCTCGAGACCGCTGACATCGATCAGGCTGTCCTCCTCTCCCCGGATGTCGTTGACCGACACTTCAGGCGGCGGCGGCGGTACCTCGACGCTGGCCTGGTCCTGATCGGCTTCCCGATTGGTCGCGTCGGTTTCCTGGGTGGAGCCTTCGGCGACAAGCGAGACGTCTCCCCAGACCCCCACCGCCGGACGGTAGGTCAGATTGACCGTGTCTCCGACTGCGACGCCGTCGATGACGTAGCGACCATCTGATCCTGGCGCCAGCGCCTGGCCGTTGTAGAACAGGGTACCGCCTGGCACGGCACCACCATCGGCATCGGTTGCTCCACTCTCGTCGAGGGTCAGAACCAGTTGACCGTCCACCAGCGTAACGTCCGGGCTGTCGGCAGGGCTGGTGACGCCGACCTCGAAGTCAACATCACGACCATTGTCGGCCAGCTCGCCCGATACGCTGACCTCGGGGGTATCCGTCACCGGAGTAACCGGAGGATCCACGGTGACAGAATGTGAGTTTTCCTTGCCACTGGATGAGCGGGTGGTCAGGGTGGCGTCGAAGGTGAAATCTTCGCCATTGTCATTCCAGTTGGCCGGTGGCGTCACGCTGATCGACGCCATCAGGTCATCCAATGCGGCCTGACCACCGCCGTCGGTACTGGCGTACCACACCGATTGGCCGTTGACCGTGGTCTCCTCCATGCCCGTGACCACGGTCCCCGGCGGCAGATTGCTGAGGGTGATGGAACTGGCACCATCGTTCCCTGCGATCTGGGCATCGATCAGCTGCGACAGCGGAGACGCCGAGTCCTCGGTCATGGCAGCACTGGAGTCGTTGTCCCAGCGCTCGATATCGGAGGCATCCTCCCCGTCGTTGTCATCGCCACTGCCGCTCAGCGTCCAGCTTGCGCTGGCGCTCTGCTCCAGGGTGTTGCCCCCGGCGTCCTGGGTCACCGCGGTGATGGTGATGGAGTGGTTGTTGATATCGTTCAGTTGCCCCCCTTCCCCCAGGACAAAGACGAAAGAGTGCTGCTGCGGAATGGGGCCGTCGAAACTCTGGGGCGGATCCAACTCGATTCGCCACTGGCGGCCGCCGCTGTCACCGGCCACCACGCCGATATATTCGGCCCCTTCCACACTGACGCCCTCCGGCACACCATCGATCAGGAAATAGCGGAGCGACTCACTGCCGTCCTCGTCGGGCTGGTTACCTGCGTCGGCGTCGGCGGACTGATCGACCGCGACATTGACCTGAACGCGATCACCGGTCCCGGCATTGACGTCATTGCCGGTGATGCTGACACCACCACCCGAGAGGTTGACGATGCTGGTGATATCGATGGTCGGCGTGTCGGTGACGGCATCGATGACTACCTGATGAATGGCATCCCTGGGTGCCGACGTCACGTCATCCAACTGACCTTCGTAGCCGGCGTTCGGTGTGTCGGTCACCTGGTAGCGCAGCGCCAGTTCGGCGCTACCCGCACCGAAGTTGGCATCCCCCTTGGCGTAGAGACGCTCCCAGGCGCCATTGGTCAGCTTGTACTCGCCGCCCTCCAGAGTGACATCCGGGTCTGTGGCCGCCGCCTGGACGAGCGTGGTGCTCGTGGAATTGCCGACGTAGATGGTAAATGGCGCCTGGAGCACATCAGCGGCGTCGATCCACACCGTCTCGAGCATCTCGTTGGTGTCGCCATTCTGTGTTACCAGACTGAAATCGAGCTTGCCCAGGGTATCCTCGACAAGACGCGAATCGGTCTCGATCACCCCTTCAGGACTCGGCGTCACTTCGAACGAGACCTGATGCTGGTCCCCATCGCGTGAATCGCCATCATCTTCGGTCACCACCGGGGTGACACTGAAGTCGACACGACCGCTGAAGTTGTCAGGGGTGGTGATGCGCACATCGGCAAGCTCTCTGGTGACCCAGACCCGCTCGTCGCCCTCGGCATCCTCAGGACTGATGAGCACCGCTCCGGCCACGGCGAAGCCTTCGTCCAGCCCGCTGATGCGGTAGGCCAGTGATTCAGAGTCATCACGATCACCACTTTGCACCGTGACAAGATCGCTCAATCGTACCTCGGTCACGCCATCGTCCAGCGCCTGCTCCACGTAGGATTCGACGCTGGTGGTCACCTCGGGAGCGTCTGCGACTCCCTTGACCTTGACCAGGATATCGCGTGCTTCACCGGTGAACTCGCTGGTGACGCCACCGAAGGTGTCCACGCTGACAGGTGTTGCCTTGATGGAAAAATCTTCGTTGCTGTCCGGTGGAGGTGTAATGGTGAGAGGCACACTGGCATCGAAGTTGTCGATGATATAGTTGCCATTGCCGTCATCGGCCACCTGCTGACCATTGTAGTGAAGCACCGCCCCATCCGGCAGATCGGACAGGGTCATGCGATAGACCTCGTTGGGATCATCGCTCTGGGGCCGAAGTTCAAGCGCCACCGCCGTGTCTTCATCTGTCTGGGCCACCGGCTCGTAGCCCAGGGACACACGATCCGCTACTGGTTCCTGGACGCGGATGCCGGTCAACAGCGCCTCGCCGGACACCGAAGTGTCCACGTTGCCCTCTCCATCGGTATCCACCGTCTTCGCTTGCACGCGGATCTGGAAGGTGCCCTTGCGATTGGTCGGCGGGCGAAACTCCACGCTGGAAAGATGCTGGACCGGAATTTCTACCGGGGTCCCGTCGTAGGACTTTTCTACCCACTGACCAGCCTCATCGAGATAGCGGAAGCTGGCACCGATCATGTCTCCGGCCTGACCATCCAGCTGCTCCGGCGTCAGTCGGGCGAAGGTCTTCTCCGAACCATCGCTGTCCTGATTCGACCAATCGTCCTTCAAGTCGAAATCATCATTGGTCAGCTTGAACCACTCGTCCTCGGCGACACCGTCGCTGGCGCCATAGGTATGCCCACCGGTCATGGTGAGATCGGCCTTGCCATCGCCATCGCTGTCGCTGACGCCGCTGGCGGCAATGACCTCCGCCTTGGGCGCGACCTTGGGCGAGTAGGTCTCCTCCTTGACCTCCTCATCGCTGACAGTAGCGCCATCGATGGTGGCCGTATCGGTGACCCCGACCTTGAGCGTGAGGCTTGGGTCATCGCTCTCGTGGGCCGGCCCGGTCAGGCTGTAGTTCTTGAAGGCACCGCTATCCACGTCACTCTTGGGTACGCTGAACCCGTCGCTGCCGTTGCCGGTGTGCACCAGGTTGCCGTCGGCGTTGCGGATCTCCCAGCCATCGGGTACCACGGCGATCTCGATCGAGGTGATCGTCTCGCTGGTCGCACCACCACCGTCGTCATCCCCGACCTTGAGCGAGGCGAGAAACTTGAAGGCCTCATCTTCAGTACCGCGCGCGCTGACGGAAGGGTCATCCACCACTGGAGTCACATCGATGTCCAGAGTGACTTTGTCTTCCTTCCAGACGCCGTTCGGCGAGGGACCATCGGCGTCGCCATCCCGCGCTCTCAAGGTTACCGAGACTCCCTTGATTTCACCGCTGAAGTCATCCGGCGGCGTAATGGTGATCTTGGGGAAGTCGGTAGTCGAAGCACTCAGCCCACCGGCGGGTACCCGCACCTGGCCACTGGCGCCAACGACTCGCGTCAGGTTGTCGTTGATGGTGACCACGGTGCCCTCGGGCAATCCCTCGAGCAACAGTTCACGATACTCGCTGCCGTCCAGATCCTCGAAAGACGCCTTCAGCGTCTCGCTCAGGTTGAAGGCGACGTCTTCCGCGGTCTTGAAGACCTTGTGATCGGTGTCGTCAGCGAAGGTCAAAGTCACGTCATCGGTGACCGCCTGGACCGTTACCGGGACACGAATCGCCGAGGTGGCTCCCGGGATGCCGCTCAGACGCTCGCCGTCGGCGTCGACCTCATAGCTCGAGACCTGGATCGATAACGAGAAATTGCTGCCGTCCTGTGCCTTCGGCGCTACCTTCAGCCCCTCGAATTCCGCACGGGTCATCACCAGGTCAACGTCACCGTCGTCCAAGGTCGAAAGATGGGAGCCATCGGACAGCTTGATGGTCAGCGTGCTCTTGCCCTTGGTGTCGATAACGCTACCGTCGGCCTTCAGCAGCTTGGCTCCAGAGGGAAGCCCGGACACGGTAATGGCCCCCAGCAGTTCGGGGTTGTCCCCTGCTGCCCCCATGTTCTGATCGGTGGTGTCGGTAGGCGATGGTGCGGCAAGACCAAGCGCCACCGATACATCTTCGTCGGTCGCCGCCGATGATGACGGAAGATCCGGCTTGTCAGCCACGGGGGTGACGGTCACATCGACGTCTACCGAATAGGTGGTGCCGCCCTCTGTGTAGGTATAGGTAAAGGCATCGGCGCCACTGTAGTTGCCGTCGGGCTTGTAGGTCAGTCTGCCGTCGGCACCGATGGTGACACTGCCATACTCCGGCGCGTCGCTGATCGCCAGGGTATCTTCGGTAGCGTTGGCGGGGGTGGAGAAGGTTTTCTTGCCATCTTCTTTCAAGGTGATGCTCTGAGACTCCTGCGCCGGGTCATCGACCACGGTCACCTGGAAGTCGTCTTCATCGATATCGCCGTCGCTGTCGATCACCTCGAACGGTAGCGTCAGCACGATATTGCCGTTGCTATCGACCACCGAGGTCACGTGATCCAGCGGGCCCTCCAGGGTGAAGCGGTAGCTGGCATCGTTGCTACCGGCATCGAGCACGCTGATGGTAAATACCGTTTCGCCGTCTGCACGGGCGGTCAAGGTGTGCCCATCACTGGAAAGCGAATAGCCGATCGCCTGATTCTCGGAGGTCAGCCCAAGCTGATTCAGGGTCGCCACGGTATCAGCGGTGAACCGGGTATCGATGGTGTCCTGACCTTTGTTGACATCAAGATCACCGCTCACCGAGCGTTTGCTGGTGTTCGGCTCGGAGCCAGATGCCAGATACTGTTCGTCGAGGCGTCCATCGGTCGGATCACCGATGCTCGGTTCGGTGTCTTTGACCAACACCGGCTGCTGCGCGGTGTTCGACCGAGAGCCGTCTGCATCAATCAGCACATAGCTGAAATCGTCGCGCAGCGTATCGCCGCTGTCATTACCCTGCGGGCGAGGATGGGCGGCGCTGGCGACAGGCGTATAGCTCCAGTTTCCATCACTTGCAACGGTCAGGCTGCCGTAGCGAGTCTCCACAGTCACACTGCCGCCGTCGGAAATGCTGCGGGCGGTCGTGGCACCGCTGCGATCGATAAAGGTGATGCTCTCGACCCGGGCCCCATCGGCGCCCAGGGTGTCGTTGACCAACAGGTTGGTGCCGCTTGTACGCGCGTCGCCCTCGGTGGTGGTCTGCAGAGAGTCGCTGGTGGCAGAGGGACCGTCGTCGCGGATCAGGATATCCAGATTATCTTGACGGCTGTCACCGGAGTCATCGGTCACCTTGACCGCTAGCGAATCCACCACCGAACCACTGGCGTGATTTGCTGGTTTCGTCAACGTATAGGTGTAGGACAGTTCATCGGCAACCGCGTCGTACCCTGTGATCGACAAGGTTCCGTAGGCCATGTCGATAGAGATCGGCTGGCTGGCGCTCGCTGCCTGAAGCTCTGCCAGGGACTTGCTGATGGAACCGAATGCAACACTGGCCACCTCGTCGACTCCGCCCGAGCCCACGGCGATGACTCCCGACACCACATCGCTATCGTCAGCCAGCGAGCCTGATTCGAGGCCGGCTTCGCTGACGCTGGCGTCTCCTGCCACAGTGGGACCGTTGTCATCGGGAATCGTCAGTTCGGGGACATCGCTATGGACGATGACCGTCTTGTCGCCCCCGGCAACCAGCTTCTCGTAGTTACCCCCCGTCAAGGTATCGATGCCAATGGTCCAGGAAGCGGTATCATCGGCGCTTTCGCCTGGCCCCAGATTCTGGTCCTGATCGGGAGCACGCAACGTCACCTGGGCACTGGTGGCGCCCTCGGCGATGACCACTTTGGTGCCATCGTCGAGCGTAATCGTCAGAGGGCCGCCTTGGGGTGGTTCCTCGACGGTCAGGGTGACGCTGACTGCCTGTCCTTCATCCGCATCGTCAGGCGCACTCAGGGAGACCACCACTTCATCGATGGTGTCATTCACCTGAGTGCTGACCGTGGCGGAGTCGACCTCGAGCTTCTCCAGCGTGCCAATACCGCTGGCCGGCTGGCCATCAGGCTCCACTTCCTTCGCCTCACGGATCGAGTTGACCACCTGGCCGGGATCGACGTAGACATCGTCTGATGGCGCGGCCACCGTGACCGAGGCGCTGGTCTGACCCGCCGGTACAGTCAGCGACTCGCCGTTGGCCAAGGTCACAGCGATCGCCTTGTCGGCGCTACGGGGCTGGCCCTGTGGGTCCTGCAACTCCACCGTGTAGGTGATCGCGCCACCTTCCTTCACCTCAGGAGTGGCCTTGAGCACCAGTCGAGTAATGTCGTTGTCGTCCACCATCAGGGTAGTGACGCCATCGCCAAGATCGACCTGGTCGTAGCCGGTGGGCGTGGCCGACTCGATGGAGAAACCCCGGCTCGTCTCCCCCTGATTCACATGCTCATCGGGTCGGCTCGCCACCTGAATACTGGCACTGCGCTCGCCCTCGACAATGGTGATGGTATTTCCGTCTTCGAGCGTCACCACCACATCGCGATCGGCCACATTGTCCATGGTCGCGGTTACGGTAATGAACTCACCCTCGACGACCGTGCTGCTGGCGCTCAATTCGATGCTCAGCGCTACCGGCTTGCGATCCAAGGCGTCGTCGGAGTTGCCCGCCGGATCGGTGACCCGAGCATTTGCCTGAACGTGGGTCTGACCGGCCACCACCGGCACTTCGACGTCGAGCCCATCGCTCAGGTCCTGGGCGGTGACGCTACGCTCGAGCAGCACGTTGCCTTGACCATCGGTCACCCTCAGGGTGTCGCCCACTTCGGTGCCGGCACCCAGGTTCACCCGCGCGGTAACACTGTCGTCGTTGCCGATCTCGCTCTGCTGGTAGGCACCATCATCACCGGCCCCGATCAGTGAGATCGTCACGCTCGGCGGCTGGTCGTCGATGGGCTTGGTGTCGTCGTCGCTGTCGCTGTTGCCGGCGGGATCGGTGACGGTGGCGGTGACGCTCACGCTTTCGTCACCCGTGGCGACAGGCACCTCGACGTCGAGCCCATCGCTCAAGTCCTGGGCGGTGACGCTACGCTCGAGCAGCACATTGCCTTGACTATCGGTCACCCTCAGGGTGTCGCCCACTTCGGTGCCCGCGCCCAGGGTCACCCTGGCGGTGACGCTGCCGTCGTCGCCGATCTCGGCCAGGTTATAGACACCATCGCTTCCGGCGCCGGACAGATTGACCTCCACCGTCGGCGGCTGCTCGTCGATCGGCTTGGTATCGTCGTCGCTGTCGCTGTTGCCGGCAGGATCGGTGACGGTGGCAGTGACGCCCACGCTTTCATCACCCGTGGCGACAGGCACTTCGACGTCGAGCCCATCGCTCAAGTCCTGAGCAGTGACGCTGCGCTCGAGCAGCACATTGCCTTGACTATCGGTCACCCTCAGGGTGTCGCCCACTTCGGTGCCCGCGCCCAGGGTCACCCTGGCAGTAACACTGTCGTCGTCGCCGATCTCGGCCAGGTTATAGACACCATCGTCACCGGCGCCGGACAGATTGACCTCCACCGTCGGCGGCTGGTCGTCGATCGGCTTGGTGTCGTCGTCGCTGTCGCTGTTGCCGGCAGGATCGGTGACGGTGGCGGTGACGCTCACGCTTTCGTCGCCCTTGGTGACCGGCACCTCGACGTCGAGCCCATCGCTCAAGTCCTGGCCGGTGACGCTACGCTCGAGCAGCACATTGCCTTGACTATCGGTCACCCTCAGGGTGTCGCCCACTTCCGTGCCCGTACCCAGGGTCACCCTGGCAGTGACACTGCCGTCGTCGCCGATCTCGGCCAGGTTATAGACGCCATCATCACCGGCGCCGGCCAGATTGACCTCCACCGTCGGCGGCTGGTCGTCGATCGGCTTGGTATCGTCGTCGCTGTCGCTGTTGCCATCGGCGTCGGTCACGGTCGCCTGGACACTGACACTGTCATCGCCGGGCGCAACAGGCACTTCCAGATCGACGCCTTCCGTTAGATCAGTCACCGTGACCGGGCGATCCAGCAGTACACTGCCATCGGCGGCAACCACCACCAGGCGATCACCGACCTCCGTATCGTCACCAAGAATCACTCTGGCGGTGACGCTGCCATCATCGCCGATTTCCGCCAGAGAAAAGATGCCGTCGGCTCCCGCGCCCAACAGTTCGACGCTCACGCTGAGCGCATCATCCAGCAAGGCACCATCATCATCGTCGATGGGGTCACCGTCACGCACTTCAATGCCCACCTCATCCGCCAGAGGGAAATTGAATGCTAGCGGATCCACGTTTTCGACGATGCGCAAAAGGCGTACGAAACCGTGTCCTTCATTACCGCTCCCTCCAGCCGATGAGCTACTACCCGCCTGGGGAGGATTCTCCTCGAGTTCAGCCAGCAGCTCATTCAGGGTTTCGTCACCGATCTCCTCTCCCGTACGACTGAAATCCCCTTCACCGAGGGGCGTGTCATCATCGGGCCCGCGGTAAAAATCGCCCGAATCGGATGGCGAAGGGCTCTCACTCAGCAGTCGAGAAACGAGCACGCCATCCGTCGTCATCAGGTTCAGTCTAAGGGCTGGGTCTCCTTCGAGTACCAAGGTGGCGGCTTGGGGAGCCGAAACAACAGCATCGGTAGATAGGCTTTCGCCTACTCTCAGCAGACGCAGTTGACCGGAGTCATCACGAATCCAGACCTCCCCTTCCATGTCGAGAATTCTAACCCGTGAATTCATAGCACCAAGCCCCTGTCGTAGATCGATTATCATTGTCACTGGCCAGTCACCCAGGCTCCTGGACCGAACCCTCGGAAGGAATGCAAACCGACGTATCGCAACCGGTGAACAAGGAGGGAGACCACATTGATCAGTGCCTTAACACCGGTAAGATGCATCCAAGAAACCTTGCCCGAGTTATAGCACTTTGGAACATTTTGTTACATTTTTAGCTAAAACACGTCTCAAGAATGCACGAAACTGCATATTAGGTAACACTCACGCCTCTGCGTGACACCATGCTTCTCGATTCCAGAAACCACTATATAAAACACTTTATATTATTATTCTAGATATTAAGGTATTATAATTATCACTATTAAAGTACGTTTCTCATCATTCTTTTTTACTAATCTTTTCAGGCGGGCCGACTTGGCCAGGCTGCACCCACCTCTGCCTTGTGGCATAGAGCGCTGGATATTCGGCGAAGCTACGGAGGTAGCACCGTTGAAGGCATTCGCTGGGTGGAGCGCTGGAAACCTGGTCCGCCGGGGCGCCACTCCGACACGCCCGGTCCTAGGCGCTGTCCGAAAAGTCGACGAGCGAAGGTTAGACAAGGCAAAAATCGGTGAGACAGCGCAGTTTACGGGGTGTAAATGAGCATGTTGATCCGATTTTTAACGCCGTATTACCGAGCGCAGGCACTTTTCAGACAAGCCCTAGAGTCCTGTCACACGACAAAGGGCGCCGGAGTTTCCTCCGGCGCCCTTTATGCAAGCGGCTTGGAAAGCGTCTGCCTTCAGCCGGCTTCCCGATCCTGCATGTCCTGCAGGTACTCTTCGGCGAGGTTGGCCTTGGTGGCATCGTCGAAGACACGTCCGGCGAGCTGGAACACCTCCTGCTCTTCCTCGTCGAGGTGATGAGTGACCAGATGCTGCAGCTTCTTGGCGCTGGCAAGCCAGCCCGGTGAACTGTAGTCGGTCGTCTCGAGCGCCTCGATCAGCTCATCGATCTCGTGGTGCTCGGCCACGCTGTGCCGCGCCTTCTCCTGGGTCATGTCATGCTCCATCATCGGCATGTACAGGGCCCGCTCTTCTGCGCCAGCGTGGTTCTCGAGCTCCTCCTTGACGCGCTTGAACAGCTCATCGCGCCCGTCACTGTCGCCTTCGGTCTCCACCAGCAGTTCCAGCAGGCGGCGCTGCTTGTCGTGGCTCTCACGCAGGGCTTCAAAGATGGTCACGGATCTCTTCCTCCTTGTCGAAGCGAAGCCAGGATCGCGCCGTCGACGGCGTCTGTTCCATGGCGGTGTCACGGCTCTTCCATATACCAAACTTATACAAGGATGGTTATATTGTTCAAGATCCGCAACCCGAAGCCTACGATCGCCTAAGTCTACCGAGTCTGTCCGTGACTCCTTCTCCGCTTAAACAGAGACTTGCTGCCGGTCCGGCTGACGCCGGGTACGCAACCAGAGCATGGCACTGACGAAGTACACCAGGGTCGGCGGCACAATCCACCACTGATAGGTCTCGAGGAAATCTTCCGGCGCAGCGGCTCCCAGCCAGGGCCACAGCGACATGGCCAGAATCACCGCCAGGCAAGCCACCGCGACCACGAAGCTCGGCTGTCTGGTCGACACCGGAGCAGGCATCGCGGCCGGTTCGCTCTCGCTGACATCGATGGGACCATAGGCCTCCTCCCAGGGGTCTTGCGTGGAGCAACGAAGGCTCCCCATGACACGACACAGCAGCGGATAGGCGAAAAACGAAAGCGCCCACACCGGGATGAAGATGGTGAAAAGGTGCAGCGATCCTTGAAGCAGCAGTCCCAGCGCCAGCAACAATGCCCCGGCCCAGGTCAGTATCGCCGGCAGATTGTCCACACGCTGCTGCCGGTGGCGCCAGAACGGCGCTATTCCGAGGCGTGGCAGGACGAAGTGTTCAGCGGCGATGATCGCGCCGACCGGCGCCATCAGGATGATGAAATAGGACAGCACGTTGAGGAGTTGGGTAAACGCAAAGGGAAAGCAGGCTACTACCGTGGTGACCACGCCCACCGCCAGAGTGACACGGTCAGGATCGTGACGCGTGAACAGCGCCTGAAACGCGAGCCCCGCGCGATACAGACTTGGAATGGAGGTGGTCCAGCCGGCCACTACCACCGCCAGCAGCCCCATCGCCCCCAGTACGCGGAAGGCAACCGCGCCAGGATCCAGCTCTACCAGCGTCGACTTCAGCAACAGTGCCGCTGCCGCCCCCATCAAGCCCGCGCAAAGCCAGGCCATGAAGTGACCAATAAACATGCCCGAGGCAGAAAAGTAGCCGTAGGAGGCCTTGCGCGCGAACCGCAAGGTGCTCATGTCACTCATGCCCAGGTGCAGGGGCAGATTGACGCTCCAGGCCCAGGCCGCGATCACCCACACCGACAGGCCCGGATCACCCTCGGGAGTCACCCCGGTCCACACCAGCGCATCAAGCACATCGCCGAGACCGGTCAGGCCGTTTGCCGCCCCATGATCAAGCAATACCGGCAGGCACAGAATACCGCTGGCGAGAAAGAGCACGATCATCCAGGGCGCGCAGACACTGGCGAAGTTGGCGATCAGCTTGAAGCCTTTCATCACCATCCAGACCGTGACCGCCCCTACCGCCAGGGCCAGCGCAACGAAGCTCAGACTCTGTGGGTACCAGGCGGTCTGCGGCGGAATATCGGTCAGCACCCGAAAGGCCGAGGCCGACACCGTGATCATGGCGCCGCCGAGTATCATGAAGAACAAACCGTTGACCAGATTGAAGGCCGCCGAAAATCGGCGGCCGGCCACCCGGCCAAGGTAGTCGTACACGGTCATGCGAGCACGCACCGCCGCCGGTGCACAGACCCAGGCCCAGGAAAGCACCGCCATCAGGTTACCCAGGATCAGCCCCCAGATCAGGTCGCTGGTCCCTACCCCCAGCGACACCAGCGCGGCGCCGATGACGAACTCGGTACCGGCGATATGCTCACCGGAATACGCCGCCAGAAAGTACTTGCCGCTCAACTGCTGGCTGGGCGGCACTCGCTCAAGGCCGGCCGCTCCCGCCGAGCCGCGCGGCTCGGTCGATGTAGACTCGGTCATGATCTTGTTCTCTTCGGGGAATGTTGGCTGCCATCGGGAGTGAATGGCGATCCTGTCGCTGATGACGCGACAGGTGGCCTCTCGCACACCGTCACTCCCGACGCTTTGCCGTCACTGCCTGCCGCTCAGGCCTCCAGGTAGACGACCTGGGTGTGGGTGTACTCGTAGAGTCCGTGCTTGCCGTCGGCGCCGCCGATGCCGGACTTGCGCACCCCGGCGTGGAAGCCCTGCATAGCCTCGAAGTTTTCGCGGTTGATGTAGGTCTCGCCGTAGTCGATCTCGCGGCAGGCACGCATGGCGTTGGCCAGGCTGCGGGTATAGATCGAAGAGGTCAGGCCGTACTCGGAGTCGTTGGCCAGGGCGATAGCCTCGTCCATGTCCTCCACCACCTGAATGGGCAGCACCGGGCCGAAGATCTCCTGACGCATGATGGCCATGTCGTCGCGGCAACCGGCCAGCACCGTGGGTCGATAGTGATGCCCCTTGCCCAGATCAGCGACGCTGCCTCCGCTGACCAATTCGGCGCCCTCTCCTACCGCCTGCTTCACCATCGCATCGACCTTGGTCAGGCCTGCCTGATTGATCAACGGCCCCATTTCCACGTCGGGCTGGGCCAGAGGATCGCCATAGGTGGTGGCGTCCATCGCCCGGGACATTCGCTCGATGAACTCGTCGGCCACGCTGCGCTGGACATAGACCCGTTCGGCGCAGTTGCAGACCTGGCCGGTATTGATAATGCGCGAGGCGCGGATGGCCTTCACCGCCAGCTCAAGATCGGCGTCACCGAGGACGATGGCCGGCGCCTTGCCACCAAGCTCGAGATTGAGCTTGGTCAGGTGGCGCGAGGCACTCTGCATGATCCGTGAACCGGTGGCGACGCTGCCGGTAAAGCTGATCAGGTCGACCCGTGAACTGTCGCTGAGCGCCTGCCCGACGCTGCCACCGGTACCACTGACCACGTTGAATACGCCCCTGGGCAGCCCCACCTCCTCGACGATGCGGGCAAAGGCGAAGCAGTTGTTGGGCGTCTCTTCGCTGGGCTTGATGACGATGGTATTGCCGGTCACAAGGGCCGGCGCCATCTTGCGGGCGATCAGGAAAAACGGGAAGTTCCAGGGCAGTATTCCTGCCACCACCCCCAGAGGCTTTCGCAGCATCAGGATGGTCTCGTTGGGCCGATCGCTCTCGATCACCTCGCCTTCGATGCGCCGCGCCCACTCGGCCATGTAATCCAGGTAGTCGGCGGTGAAGTTCACCTCCACCTCGGCCAGACCGCTCACCTTGCCCTGCTCCTCGGTGATCATGCGCGAAAGCCGTGGTACGTCCTGACGAATACGTTCGGCGATTCGGCGCAGGTAGCCGGCCCGCTCGATCGCCGGCAACGCCGCCCAGGCTTTCTGGGCATCACGTGCCGCACCGATGGCTCGCTCCACCTGCTCACCGTCGGATTCGGGAATGCGTGACAGCAGATCGCCATTGGCCGGGTTGAACACCTCCAGGTGGTCGGGCGAGTCGACGAAGGCGCCGTCGATAAAGTTCTGGTGAGTCGGAATCTGGCTCATGTCTGTGTTCCTGTCTTGTCGTTGTCGGATGGTGTGGTGGGACGAGTCTGCGTCAGTAGGTGCGCGAAGCGCCCGCGGTAGCGCTGCCCCCCGCCGCCTCGTCAAACCTCGCCAGTGACGCCCTCGCCGCCTGGCGCAGCAGGCTGACATCGATCGACACGGCGACGAAGTCGCAGCCAAGGCCGATGTAGCGGCGGGCATCGTCTTCCTGCGGGGCGAGGATCCCCACCGCCTTGCCCGCCGCCTTGACGGTCTCGATGGTGGCAGCGATCGCCTGCTGCACCTCGGGATGGCCCGGATCACCGGGGTGTCCCAGCGCCGACGAAAGATCCGCGGGGCCGATGAACACCGCATCCACGCCCTCCACCGCAGCGATGGCGGCGGCATTGTCGACGCCGGCGGCGGATTCGACCTGTACGATCAGACACAGCTCCCGATGGGCCAACGTCAGATAGTCCTCGACATCGTCCCACCGCGTGGCCCGCACCAGCCCGCCACCGACACCCCGCTTGCCATGAGGCGGATAGCGCATGGCCGCCACCAGCGCGCGCGCCTGGGCCTCTGTTTCCACCATGGGCACCATCAGCGTCTGGGTCCCGATGTCGAGCAACTGCTTGATCAACGACGGGTCGTGATTGACGCAGCGCACCACCGGCGCCACCGGATACCCCGCCACCGCCTGCAGCTGGGCCAGAATCTGGGGCACCGTATTAGGCGCATGCTCGCCGTCGATCAGCATCCAGTCGTAGCCAAGGCCCGCCTCGATTTCGGCGCAGTAGCCGCTGGCAAAGCCGGACCACAGTCCGAACTGGACGGCATCGCGCTCAAGACCGGCGCGAAAACGGTTGTCGGGAAGTTGCATGGTCAAGCTCCAGGTCAAGGTCGTGTGTCCATTACTATCAAGGCCGCTGTGGTGTCGCCGTCGCTACTGCAGGTTGACGAACATGCCACCATCTACCAGCAGCGAGGCGCCGGTGACGTAGCGGGCCATGTTGGAGGCCAGAAAGACGATGGGTCCGGCCAGGTCGTCCGGGTTTCCGAGACGTCCCAGCGGCGTCCGCGACTCCATGTACTGGCGTTTTCCGTCGTCGCTGAGATCGTCTCGATTGATGTCGGTCTCGATGGTGCCGGGCAGCACCGCGTTGCAGCGAATGCCGTAGGGCCCCAGCGCCACCGCGCAGGACTGCATCAGCGATAGCAGGCCAGCTTTCGTCGGCGTGTAGTGGGTCTGCATGGCGCCGCCCACCAGGGCGCTGATCGAACTGACCGCAATGATCGCCCCGCCTCGGCCCTGCTCCTTCATTTGCCTGGCCGCCGCCTGAACCGCGAAGTAGGCACCGTTGAGGTTGGTATCCACGGTCTTCAGGTAGGTCTCCCGGGGCATGTCGAGAAAGCTGTGGAAGGGGCAGATGCCGGCATTGTTGACGAACACGTCGACGCCGCCGAAGTGCTCCACCGCCGCTGCCACCAGCGCCTCGCCGGTGTCAGGATCTTCTGCCGGGGCACCCACGGCCACGGCCTTTCGCCCCAGCGCTTCAATCTGTTGAATCAATTCATCGACCTGGCCCTTGCTGGAAGGACTACCGCTGTAGCCGATGACCAGATCAGCACCCTGGCGGGCACACTCCAGCGCCGCTGCGGCACCGATGCCGCGCGAGGCACCGGTGATGATGACGGTCTTGTCGTTGAGCAACATGGCGTTCTCCTGAAATAGAGGGGTCAAAGCATCCAGATGGGCCGGAGGCGGCGAGCGAGATACCGCTCACAGTCGATAGCAGCGTCTGGCGTTGTCGCGGAACAGGGCATCGCGTTCGCTGTCGGAGACGCCCGTCACGATCTCGAGGTAGGTCCGCCAGATGTCTTCATAGCCGGCGTACAGGCCGTCCACCGGGAAGTTGGAGGCGAACATGGCCCGCTCGATACCGAAGGCATCGATGGCCTCCCACACCAGTGGCACTACCGCGTCTCGCGTCCACCGATGGTCGAGCATGCCGAAGCCACTGAGCTTGATCATGACGTTGTCGCAGGCCGCCAGCTCACGTAGCCCATCCCTCCAGGCACGCCAGCCATCGAGATGCTGTCGGTCCACGTACATACCCGCGTGATTGAGCACGAAAAGGATGTCGTCGCATTCACGTGCCAGCGCAGCCGCCTGGGGCATCTGGCTCGGGTAGATCTGCAGGTCGAAGGACAGCCCCCGCGATGCCAGCATGCGTAGATTGCTTCGCCAGCCTGGCTCGCTGACGTAGTCACGCCCCACGTAGTCGAACAGTGGATCGTCATGAACGTTCAGGATCTGACGTACGCCACATACCCGATCGCTCAGCTCGCGCTGAGCATCGAGCTGCTCTTCGGCATCCCCACGTGACAGGTCGACCCCGACCACCAGAGCATCGGGCGCCAGCCGTGCTCCGCTGGCGATCACCTCGGCCAACCAGCGGGTTTCCGCCACCGGATCGACCGCATCGGCCTCCACGTGGACGCAGGCCTGGATATCGACCTCACCTCGCGCGCGCTCAAGATCCTCCGGCAGATGATCCTGCGCCATCGGCGAGTAGTCCCCCAGCAGATTGGGTACCGGGTTTTCCAGCCAGGGCTGGTTACCGCTGGCCAGTGACCAATAGTGGAGATGGGGATCGACGATCGAGATGGCGCTCATGAGGTGGCTCCTGGAACGAAGGCAAAGACTTCCTCGAGATCCACCACAACAGGCGAATCGTCTGGATGGGTGTCCATGATATCGGCCATGTGTGCCCACCAGCGACGCATGACGGGGAGCTCCGGCAAGTCATCGACGGAGTGGCCCTCGGCCAGCTGCATCACCGCGAACAGGGCGTGGCGATCGCCGTCCAGAAAGATCCGGTAGTCAATCACCCCGGCGTCGCCCAGCGCCTGGCCCAACTCCGGCCACAACGCATCGTGGCGACGGCGGTACTCCTGATGCTGGCCGGGGAACAGGTTCATGCGAAAGGCTTTCAATTCCATGGGGCCTCCCTGACGTCACCATCGACGCCGCTGCTCAATGGGTATAGGGACGGCTGAGCTCGCATTCGGGATTCAGGCGAACCCCGAAACCCGGCTTGTCCAGCGCCGACACAGACATCCGGCCCTGGCTCGGTACTGGCTCATCGAGCAGCAGCGGATGGAACATCGGCACGACCTCATCGGCCTTGGGCGCCATCATCAGGAATTCGGCAAAGGGACTGTTGTGGCGGGTGATAACGAAGTGATAGCTGTACACCGAGGAGCCATGCGGCACGACCAGCTTGTTGTGGGCATCGGCCAGCGCCGAGATCTTGATCAATTCGGTTACCCCACCGCACCAGCCCACGTCAGGCTGAATGACATCGCAGCAGTCCATTTCCATCAGCAGGCGGAAGCCCCAACGGGTGGCCTCGTGCTCACCGGTGTTGACCAGCATCCCCTTGGGCACATTACGCTTGAGCTCGGCATAGCCCCAGTAATCGTCCGGCGGCAGGGCCTCCTCGATCCACTTGAGCCCCAGATCGCTCGCTCCATGAGCCAGTCGTGTAGCGTAGTTCACATCCAGGCTCATCCAGCAGTCGTACATCAGCCAGAAGTCGTCACCGACACGCGAGCGCATCTCGGCCAGATGCTCAAGGTTGCGGGTCAGCCCCTCATTGCCTTCGGCAGGGCCATGTGCAAGCGGCATCTTGCCACCGATAAAACCCATGTCCCTGGCCAGATCCGGGCGCGCGCCAGTGGCGTAGAACTGCAGCTCGTCGCGCACGGCGCCCCCCAGCAGTTCGTGTACCGGCTCGCCGCGCACCTTGCCGAGCAGGTCCCAGAGGGCCAGGTCGACCCCGGAGATAGTGTTGATCACGACGCCCTTGCGACCATAGAACAGGGTGGCGTTGAACATCTGATCCCACATCTTCTCGATCTCGGTGATCTTGCGACCTTCGAGAAACCTCGCCAGATGTCGCTCGACGATAAAGGCGCCGATCTCGCCGGCGGTGGTCACCGCGAAGCCCACAGTGCCATCGCTGGCCTCCACCTCCACCACCAGGGTGCCCAGCACATTGAGCCCGAAGCTGCGGCGATTCATCCGGTATTCCGGATACTTGCTCATGGGTGTGGAGATCTGCCCGTCGATCCAGTGTCCTTCGGCCTGGTCATGGTAGTCGGCACCGCCGCCGCGAACGGTGTAGGCGCGAACCTGCTTGATGGTGACATCGGTCATGCGATTCTCCCTCGGATAATGCGCTTGGAATGACTCCTTTCTAGCCAACTCGTGGTCGTCGACACCAATCGAAAAGGCGGCTCTTCTGATACCTTTTTGTTATTGGATGAGGGCAATACCCGTGCCTAGGCGGCCCTCGGCAACCTCCCGCTTATCGCTCTCTAATAATGATTTCGACCAATGTCTAAGGCATCAGCACGCGCTACCTGATCATAATCTTTAGGTATCACTTCCCACTCCAAGGAGATTCGATGGAGGCCTATCAGGCCCTGCTGGCACGCCTGCGCTACAAGCATCTCTTGATGATCGCGACCCTCGGTCGCCGCAAGAACCTTCACCAGACCGCCGACGCCATGCACATGTCCCAGCCGGCCGCCACGCGCATGCTGGGTGAAATCGAACGGGCTTTCGGCTGCCAGCTGTTCAAGCGCACGTCGCGGGGCATGTTGCCTACCAGTGTCGGGGAGATGCTGATCGACTTTGCCGACAACGCCCTGGCGCGCCTCGACCGCTGTGCCGAGGAGGTTCGTCGTCACCAGTTGGGCGGCCAGGGGCAACTGGCGTTGGGCGCCATCATGGGCGCAGCGCCGGATCTGGTCGCCGATGCCATCATCGCGCTAAAGCGCGACCGACCGCTATTGCAGATACGACTGATGGGCGAAACCAGCGACCAACTGGCCGAGCTGCTTGATCAGGGCAAGATAGAGTTGGCCATTGCCCGCTACACCACCGCCTCGCAACACAACGCCTTCGACTTCGAGGCGCTCGGCGAAGAAACCCTGCTGACGGTCGTGCGGCGCGGACACCCCTTGCTTGAGCCAGAGCTCCCTCCGCTGTCCGCATTGCTGGACGACTGGCCCTGGCTGCTGCAACCGCTGAGTACACCGGCTCGCCAGGCAGTAGAAAAGGCGTTCGAGGTTCAAGGCCTGGTCTCCCCCCGCGACGTGATCGAGTGCGGCTCGATTTTCGCCGCCTTGCAGTTGGTACAGCGCAGCGACTGCCTGATGGTGATGTCGGAGAGCGTGCTGAGTGAACACCTGGCCATGGGCCATATTCAGGCCCTGCCGCTGTCGCTAGGACGCACCCTGGCGCCCTACGGCCTGATGACCCGCAAGGGAAGCTTGCTTAGTGAACCAGCGAGAGCGCTTTGCGAACGCTTGAGGACGCTAGCCGGTCGGGCTCGTCCAGGAGACGCCAGGTAGCGACCGCCAGCACTGGGACGAACGTCATTTTCGGGCGGACCCAATTGGCAAATTCTTGCTCGGTACGTGCCAAATCGTGCGGCTTCGGGAACACCTCGAGTCGCACCGACAGGTTGGCGGTTAGCATCCGACAGAGGCTGTGTCGACTGACCACAAACTCTGAGGTCAGCCGCCCTGAGTCGGCAATCCCGGCTACAGTGTGTGGGCAGCAAGGAGCGGGGGGAGGGGACGATGGTAGCTTGCCCAGTCACTCGGAAGCTGCGTTACTGTACATGGACACGCAATAGCGGGAGGACACCCTGCCTTGAGAGCCAGCATTCGACTTGCCGTCATGGCCTCATGCATCGTGCTTTCTGCCCGAGCCGCCGACTCCTCTCCTCTGACGTCAGGACAGACCCTCTACCAGCAGGGAACCCACGGCGAGTCACCTCATCCCTCCTGTGCAAGCTGCCACGGTGTCGATGGCCTGGGGATCGATGGCACTGCACCCGCTGTCCATTGGACGGCATTGACCAGCGAAGACCACCAGCCTGGCTATGATCGAACGAGTCTGCTGAAGGCACTGAGTCAGGGCATCGCTCCCGATCAACGCCGACTGTCTGCGCAGATGCCACGTTACGCGCTGGACGACGACGTTCTGGACTCGCTGATCGACCACCTGCAACAGCTCTCGGCGGCGGCGGACACCGGCATCGAACCCACACGTGTGCTGGTGGGCATCTCCGGAAATTCGGACCTGGATATCGGCTTCAGCGCGGCCATTGCTGCCTTCAATAGCCAGGGCGGCGCTTTTGGTCGACGTATCGAGGTGACGACGCGGCCTGACGTGTTGACGACCCTGACCGAGATCGACAACCGGCTGGAAGAGCGCTTGCAGACGGCCTGCCTGGTGGCCGCCGTCAAGGAAGTGCGCAATACCAGCGCACAGCGCGTGGGCCTGCTCGGTCGCCCTGGCGATGAATTTCGCTTTCGGCTGATGACCATGAGTCTTCCGCTCTCGGCGGCAGCCGATGTGACCCTGGTCGCCAGCGACAATATTGTCGACGAACTGGAAAATGGTGAATTGCTGGACACCCCCAGAACCCTGGTCGGTTGTCTGGATCATCTCGGCGAACACGCCGCTGCCCTGGCAGAAGCCGGCCATGAGGTTATCCTCGCCATACCGCACCAGGACGCCCTGAGCTGGGCCGCCCTCCACGATCAGGGGCCCGAAGCCCTGCGCGGCTACGCCCTTGGCGCCCTGCTCGGAGAAGCCCTGGCTGCAGCGGGGGCCGATCTGACACCGGAGCGATTGAACAAGGCACTCGAGAGCATTGCTCTGACGGCCCAGACCGTCTATCTGGAACCTCGCTTCACCCCGAGGTATCTGCTCAGCCCGCCGTGATCAGACGCGCCGTCAGATACATGCCCAGGGCAAAGACGATATGGCCCACCACGTTGTTCATGCGGGCGAGGCTCGGGTTGGGAGCGCCCGAGCAGGCAACTCCCACTCCCATGCCAGGCTGCAGGATGAACCAGCCCGCGCCTACCGTCACCAGGCCCACGATCAAGGCCGGGCCAAAGGTCGGTGCCAACGCCCAGCCATCTCCCCACACCAACAACAGCGCCAAGGCAAAGCTCACGCCCACGACGTAGTGCATGATCCAGCCGATGGCGAGCTCCCCTCCGATCGCAGGCGAGGAAGCGACCCCCTGCCGATGGACCAGTCTCCCCTTGGGCAAGCCCGAAAACCAACGGCCGACCAGATGCCAGGGTGGCAGTGGTTGCCCTATCGACTTGTTCAACAGCCAATTCCACAGATCAAGCAGGGCAGTCCCGCCGACACCGATCACCAGGGCAAGACCAAGCGTATCGAACATCCCTTTCTCCTGACACTGGACTCCATCAATCGCCCTGGAGCCGAAGGCATAAGCGCCCGTCACACGATCGGCGTCATCACCGACGCGCGCAGGCCAAGCTGAAAAATACAGGCAAGACAATCGCCCTGCCGAGATAGCATCGACCTGCCCCGCCTTCTTCATGCTGCTTCAAGCAAGCCTCAGCGCCTGATCGAGATCCTCGAGCAGGTCTTCCACCTCCTCGAGCCCTATCGACAATCTCAACATGCTATCCGAAATACCTCTGCGCTGGCGTTCTTCGTCGCTCAAGTCCACGTGGGTGGTCGTGCGGGGCTGAGTCACCAGACTTTCGGCGCCACCCAGGCTTGGTGCCAGGGCAAACCAGCGAAGCGATTCCGCGATCTTCTCCGTCAACGAAAGGTCCGCCTCCAGCTCGAGCGTCAACATGCCTCCGAACCCACGCATCTGCCGCCTGGCCACCTCGTGCCCGGGGTGACTCGTCAGGCCAGGATAGTGGACACGACGTACCGCCGCATGCGATTGCAGCGCTTCGGCGATCGTCTGGGCCGAACGGTTGTGCTGCGCCACTCGAACCGACAGGGTCTTGAGGCTTCGCGACAACAATGACGCTGTCTGCGGCGATGGTGCACTGCCCAGAGACTGACGCCACCAATCGATAGGCTCCAGCAACGCACGAGTGCCCATCACCGCCCCTGCGGTGAGATCACTGTGCCCTCCCAGATATTTGGTGGCACTGTGCACCACCAGATCGGCGCCGAGTGGCAGCGGCAGCTGGTTGACCGGCGTGGCAAAGGTATTGTCCACCACCACCAGTGCGCCATGGGCGTGCGCCTGCTTCGCCAGCTTTTCGATATCGGTGATGGCAAGGGTCGGGTTGCTCGGTGTCTCCACGAAGACCAGACCAACGCCCTCGCGTAGCCTCCGCTCGAGAGCGTCGCCTTCATCGTCCAAAACCAGGTCGACGGGATAACCGAGGCTTGGCAATCCCTTCGACATCAGCCCCAGAGTGCCACCGTAGATCTCACCGTAGCCCACCACCCCTTTCTTGCCGTGGGCCAGCAGCAAGGCGCTGATGGCCCCCATCCCTGCACTGAAACTCAGGGCGGCCTCGGCCCCCTCCAGTCCTGCCAACACATCCTCGAGGGCGTACAGCGTCGGATTCATGCCATAGCGCGAATAAAATCCTCCACGCTTCTTCCCTTCTCCGACCTCTCGCAGAGAGGCCGTATCATCGAAGGCGAAGGTCGTGGTGTCGTAGATCGGCATATGGGAACTGCCGAAGGGATCACGCTGTTGCTGGCCATGGATGGTGCGCGTCGCCAGCCCGTAGCGGTCGAGACGGGGCATGCTGCCTCCTTTGTGAGCTTGCAAGCCAATCACCGTCTGACCAACCTAGCGTGAAAGCAGACACTTCACCAGAGACGCGTGCCCAAGCACCCGCCGCCGAGATATTCACGGGTTCAGTCTCGGAGGCCGTTCTCAGCAGCCGTCACCGCGCTTAAAAGGCGTTCAGCGGGATCTTGAGGTAGCGACGGCCGTTGGACTCTGCCTTGGGCAAACGTCCTCCCAGAATATTCACCTGGAGTGATGGCAGCATCAGCGCAGGCATCGGCAAGTCCTGGTCGCGTCCATTGCGCATGGCGATGTAGCCGGCCTCGTGCTGACCCTGGAGATGGATGTTGTCACGGCGCTGCTCAGCCACCGTGCTCTCCCACCGGGGCTCCCGGCCTCCGGGGCGATAGTCGTGCCCGGTAAATATGCGGGTATCTTCCGGCAAGGCAAGCAGATCCTGTATCGACTGCCACAAGGCCTGAGCGTCGCCACCGGGAAAGTCTGCCCGGGCCGTGCCGAAGTCAGGCTGAAACAGGGTGTCGTGGACGAAGGCAGCATCACCGACGCGGTAGGTCACCGACGCCAGGGTATGCCCGGGAGAGAACATCACTTCGACCTCGAGACTACCGATGGAGAAGCGATCCCCCTCGGCCCACAGCCTGTCCCACTGGCTACCGTCGCAGGCGAGCTCCGGCCAATGATAGATATCCTTCCACAGCGCCTGTACCTCGGTGATCTTCTGCCCAATCGCCGTCGGCGCCCCCGTCTGCTGCTTGAGATACTGCGCCGCCGACAGATGATCGGCATGGGGATGGGTATCCAGCACCCACTCCACTTCGAGGCCGTGCTCCTTCACGTAGCCAAGCAGTTCATCCGCGCTGGCGGTGGACGTCGCACCGGAGGCCGCATCGAAATCAAGCACCGGATCGATGATGGCACACCGTCTGGTATCGGGGTCCGCGACCACGTACTGGACGCTCGATGTCGCGGTATCGAAGAACCCCGTCACCTGTGGCCGTCCCTCGGAATGACGAATTCGTTGCATCTGGCACCTCCTTCGCTCTGTGTACGATGAATATGCCATTTCGATCTTTCTTTAGCACCTTTGTTCCATCCAGAGCAGCATTCCGCATGGGAAGCAGAAACGAAAGAAGCCCAACTCCTCTCGGAATTGGGCTTCTTCTAAAGAAAATCCTGACGATGACGCTTAGACAGCAAGGTCGCTCGCATGGGGGTGAGTCACCCCAGCGCTCTTTACAAGGGCTGCAGC
>NZ_JASHIT010000053.1:0-30193 GCF_030733595.1 Halomonas sp. MMSF_3323
TCCGCCCCCCTGGCGCGCTGTCAACACCCATCCCCGCCTGCGCGCTATACCTGTCGGTTTTGATGCACTCGTGCGCTAAGGTCGGAGACGCGACACTGCGGGGCTCTGCCGGTGATAGGGGGTCGCCAGGACTCATGCGAAATCATGCGAATTTATGCTGAGCGTGCAAGGCGTTGGAGTAGCGTATGTGGAGAAATGGATGAATCTATGCCAAGTTCGAAACAAGCAAGATCTTAGGAGGGCCTATCTGGTCCTGAGGCAGCTTGCGACCCAAAGCCGACATGTTGGCAAAGGCAGCAGGCACGTTCATTGGGGATATGCAGTATGCACGATGATTGGCGCTATACTGCCGAGCTATACTTAATTTCTAGGATTTTCAATAGGATGAGATGAGATTGAGCGCGCAGCGTAACATCGTTGAACACGCGTGCGCGTTCAAGTGGAATATCAAGCATGCAGTATAATGCAACTGTTCGGCTTTACCACTCGGTACAAGCAGTCATTGTTTCAGCCATTACAAAGAGGTGTCACAATGAAGAGAATGCTAATTCCGATATTTGTTGTGCTGCTCACCACTTCTTCAATTACGTGGGGGCAGAGTTCAGACAGGTATCGCTACTTGGTAAATGCCACAAATGAAATGAGTAGGATCGTTGGTCAGTCTGTGGCTCCGGACCGGGAGGCCTTACTGCGCGTGACGGCTCAAGCCTGCAATGCGCTTTCTATGCTTCTTGAAGATGGGCAATTCTACGAAGACCTGTCTCAATTAGACGACCAAGCTCCTGCCTCACGCGAAGAGCGAGATCAACTCAAGCGTGAACTTGATATCTTTATCTCGTCCTTCATGCGCATCGAGGAGCACGCACTTCGAGAAGCTGGAGTTGAGGAACGTACAGCCAAAGAGATTCTATGGAGTGCGAGCATGTTTCGAAACAGTATTGATGCTGATGTCACGCCAGAATACCTTCTCGAAATAATCTCGAACCTACAAGCAGAAGTCTGCCAGGGGGCTCGTAGGTTGCAGAGTGAAGAGGACAGCGCGACACGATGGGCAACAGTAAGAAAGTGGTCGTTCAGGATTGGCGGAGTGACCTTGATTGCAGTAGATGTAGGTGGTGCAGCCATTTCGGCAGGTATCACGGCACCTGTCGCCGCGGGATCCGCCGCCATTGGTGGTGCAATCGCTGGCTGGAGCGAATGACCCAGGAGATGCCGAACCACGGGCTGCAGCGGATCCGCAACGGCGGCGCTGCACTTGCCGTCGCGGGCCGCTGAGCCCGATCGTTAGGCATGCGAGATATAGAGAACATGGACTGCAAGATTTAAATATTTGGCAGGTTGGTATAACAGATGGGAACTTCTATAGAGCTCTGTGTTGGTAAAGTATCCCTTTCATATTCCAAGAATTTTAAGGGAGAAGATTATGGATTCTTGTTTCAGGAAGGTGATCTTTTCCGCCGAAGGACGGACGCAATAAATTACGATTATTGTGAAAAGTGTCCCGAAGAAAAAGAGGAGCTTGCCGAGGCTGAGGAACTTTTTGCAAGGAAGCTTTCCCGTATCTTACCTCGTCTTGATATACTTGGCTTCACTCTTGAAACTGCGCGCGCTGAGTATCAGATGCTGGTCGCAGAAGCAGAAGAAATTTCAAGCTATATAAATGTAGAGGAGTCGAAGAAAGAATGTCTCACGTTTGAAGAATTCTGCAATTTGGCATGTCGCTATCCGCTGGGCGATTTGAAAAGCGACTATATTGAGTACGATACTCCAGATCGAGACACAATTTCTCAAGGACGTTTTGCCGCTGATGTCGACGTATTTGAGCGAATTCCTTGGTCTGGAATCTCTGATTCTTATTGGTCGGAAGCCAGCTTCTTTTCAGCCAGAGTTTGCATTCTCAGTGCGGAATCAATGCTTCAGGTCTTTGCCCTAAATACCGCGAATGCTGAGGTTGAGGTTACATGGGAGTTTGGCCCTATTGTCCATGCTGGCTGGGTTCAACGTGAAGCATTCCGTCCAGGTGCGCTGCAAAAGCAAAAAGTTCTGATTGCAACCGAGGGTACATCAGACGCACGCATCATTCGACGGTCACTCGATGTTCTACGTCCGGACGTGGCAGATTTTTTCAATTTCGTGGATATCGATGAGCGCCATCCTTTCTGGGGAACCGGCAATCTCGTAAAATTCGCAGAGGGGCTTTTACGAATTGAGGTTCTCAATCAGGTCTTATTCGTTTTTGACAACGACGCAGAGGGCGTTGATGCTTTTCGAAAGCTTGAAAAGTTAAACCCTCCTGCCAACATGAGGGCGATGCTTTTACCTGATCTTGAGGAGCTCAGGGAGTTTGCAACTCTCGGGCCTGAAGGCCTAAGTATTTCTGATATCAATGGACGGGCCGCCGCGATTGAGTGCTATCTTGATCTTCGTTTAGATCAATACCCCTCCGCCCAGGTCACCTGGAGTAACTTCAAAAAAGATATCGCCGCATGGCATGGAGTGCTAGATTTTAAAGAGTCTTATTCAAAACATTTCCATGAGCAGACCGACGATCAGCTGAGAAACGGTAATTACGATATCTCTAAGTTATTAAAATTGATGGATTCGATAACTCAGCAGGCAGCGTTGGTAAGTCCGGTGATTTAAGGGTCTGCCTTTGCTTTTTCCACTCGCACATCCGAACTTATTACCTAACAAACGGCTCCACGCAGACTCTGGAGTTTCCCCACTCCCAATCCTACGTGGTTTTTGTGTACTCGCTAACGCTCATTATTACACAAAAACCTCTCCGGCTTGTCCGCTGGCAAGCCGGGCGTTATACATCAGAAAAATCTCATTGACCGCTCATGGCCGAAAGCTGAACTTCAGGCTATGCTGAAGGAGGCTTGTACGGCACCTGACAACCCGAAATGGTCATTGAGGAAAATGCAACGCACGGGCTCCAGTATTATTCGGCACACGCGATAATTGGTGTTATGTGGCCAAGCTATAATGCTTTAATGCCCCATTTGGCTAGGTGGCAGCAGGCCCGCCGAATAAAATTCATGGACGAGCATGTGCTAGGTCAACATGTGATCGTGCAGTTTAATTCCTATTGAGTATCTGTATATATTTAAACAAAGGGAGGGTGGTGCGATGTTAGATGACTTAGAGAACTTCGCGAATAAGACTGTAGCTATGGTCGACAATCATCCAGAAATAGGAGCCTTACGGCATTCTGACAACTGGTTTGATGACCAAGTGAAACTCCTTGAAGATTCACTTTCAGCATAGTCAAGCGATGCCGTGATTCTAAAACAAGACAATTTGATCAAAATGATGGCTTGTTTTTATCTTTACAAATCCAGTCGGCCGAGGCAGCTACCTCTGCGCTACTTGGGTACACGCCCAGTGCTGCGTTGTCTCAAGCATCGAGTACAGTTTCTAACTGGATACAAGGCACTTTGATACCAAACCTAAAAGGGATTTCAGGAAAAATTTTAACAATACTCTCTACTTTGTTAACGCCTACAGGCTGGATCTTAAAGGGTAGCATTGGGGGCGGTGCGCTAGGACTTTCAAATCTTGAATTAGAGATTAAATTTGGGAGGTGAAGTTAATAATTTATCAAAAAAATACACTCTTGACGTCTCGCTTACTTATACGTGAGTAAAATCAGAAGTGCCTGATCGTCTGCTTCTTTCCGAAATTCGGCATTAAGTCTATGCTGATGTTGCTGATTTGGCTACTTGAGGTTGCGAAAAGCCGTTCAAACATCGTCATGCTCATCCATTTATATAACTAATAGTTTTTTGCTGCATATTCTAAAAATAACTTATGAATGGTTAGGTGGTTAATAATATTGCACATGATGATCTGTGCTCATAAAATATTTATTTAAAAGGCGGCACAATTATTATCCTGCGCAATACAAGTTATAGGTTTTGTGAAATAGAGGATTTGGGCGTGGCTAAAGGTACAGATGCGAGGTCAGATGAACTTCGAAGGATAGCTAGCTTGCAGCCACCGATGTGGTGTAGAGCGGCTGCACTGGTAGAGCGATTTATTATTCGGGGGCTTCGTTTTTCTGTGGCAGTTGGGACTTCATGTTTTTCATTTTGGTTATTTAATATTTCAATTGATACACTTGGTAAGCCATTTGCTTCACTTACTCCGCTTGGTTTGATCGGAGGATTGCTGGCCGGTTTTTGTGTAATTTTATTTGTTTGGGTTTCAATTAAAGTGGCGTTTGGAAGAAAAGGAGAATCTAGAACTGAACAAGCTTGGAGGAAGAGGCAGGCAAATGAAAGGCGCCTGCTCGGATACGAGGATTAGATAATATGGATATTGCTGTAATACGCAACTTATGATGACATCTATAGATTATATCAGGTTGTGCTGAATGGCTGCTCTTGGCCGGGAGGTGACATCATACATTCCTCTCTGTGTGGACAGTGGCATATAGCGGCTTATTGGGAATGTGATGGTATAGCCACTGGTATAAACATATTTTTCTATTCCGAAAAAATATATACAAATCAACATGTTGCTACTTATTATCGAATCCTGCAGAGGGCGCCATCGGCGCCCTGCCACCGTCTCGCTGGCCCCAATCTGCTCGCTTCGCTCCTCCACTGCCAGGGCCGGCGTTCTCCGACCGCATCCGCCTCTATCCCGCTTTTCCAGGCCCGCTCCCTCGACCAGGCCGACATCACGATACCCTCAGCCTGTCGTCTTCTTTTTATCGATGCCAGTGGGCCTCCTGACGCAATTGCTGTCCCGGGCCTATGTCGATGACGCATGAAACGGGGGTGGACCTGGATCAGGGGGAAGGTCACCCCACCTTCGCCCACGACGAGTGACGTGCCATGCACCGTCTACTTACCTTGGCGAGCCTTCCTTCTAGGGCTTGTCTGAAAAGTGCCTGCGCTCGGTAATACGGCGTTAAAAATCGGATCAAAATGCTCATTTACACCCCGTAAACTGCGCTTTCTCACCGATTTTTGCCTTGTCTAACCTTCGCTCGTCGACTTTTCGGACAGCGCCTAGCTTCCATCGAGCATTCGACTCGCCCAACCCAGGACCCAGGTCAGGTTCCGGGTTGCACCGGCTTGTCAGCATCAGACAAACCTAATAATTGCTAGAGAACCGGGCCGGGAGCTCGTCTCCACGTCGGCGGCGAGGACACGGGAAAGCGCGCCACACCCGCCTGTTCAGGTCGCTTGCTTCGACGTTCTCGAAGCCGCTGATATCTGCGACCTGTGCGGGTGGGCATCGATGCCTGTCCCGGGGTTTGGTCTCGATACCCGACCCCGCTTCCCCGCCCCTGACGAGAGCCAGATCACCGATATCGCCAAGACATGCCCCCATCACAAGAGGACTCACATGGATCGTCGACTCCCCATCTATCTGCTCATCGACTCTTCAGGCTCGATGCGCGGTGAACCCATTGAATCCGTGAACGTCGGCATCAGCGCCATGCTGTCCGCCCTGCGCCAAGATCCCTATGCCCTCGAAACGGTACATATCTCGATCATTACCTTCGACAACCAGGTGAAGGAACTGGTCCCCCTGCAGGCCCTGGAAACGGCGCACATCGATGATATCGAACTGCCTCGCTCGGGGGCGACGCACCTGGGAGAAGGTCTCCACTTCGTCTGCGATCGAATCGCCAGGGATGTCCGTACCTCGACAGACCACCAGAAGGGCGACTTTCGCCCGATGATGTTCGTCATGACCGATGGCTCACCGTCCGATCTCATGGATTTCAACAGTGCCGTCGAGCGCCTCAAGGGCGTGGAGTTCGCCCAGATCATCGCCTGCGCCGCCGGGCCAAAGGCCAGGACGCAGGAGCTGAAACGCTTCGCTACCCAGACGGTATCGCTGGAGCACATGGACAGTTCCAGCTTCGCCAACTACTTCCAGTGGGTGTCGGCTTCGATCGCGGCTTCCGCATCCGGCCAACAGCAGGACGATGACCAGGACATCGACCTGCCCCCGCCGCCCGATGAAGTCCAGGTCGTGATCTGAGGAATCGCCGATGCGTCGTCTACCGATCTATCTTGTTCTCGATGTCTCCGAATCCATGGCGGGTGACCCCCTGGCCGAACTCGGACACACGATGGAGTCCATCGTCGACTCGCTGCGCCAGGATCCCCACGCCCTGGAGTCGGTTCACCTGTCGGTCATCGCCTTCGCCGGCAAGGCCCAGCTGATCGTGCCGATGGTCGAACTGATGACGTTCTACCCGCCACGACTGCCGCTTGGCGGCGGAACAGCGCTAGGGGCGGCCCTCGACGAGCTGATGACCCGCATCGAAGTCGACGTCAAGAAGACGACCGCCGATCAGCGCGGGGACTGGGAGCCCATCGTCTACCTGTTGACCGACGGCCGTCCTACCGACAACACCGATCACGCGATAGCACGCTGGCAACGCCATTTCGCCAGCCGCGCCCACCTGATTGCCGTGACCCTGGGTCCGGCGGCGGACCTGGCGCTACTCAAGCGCCTCACCGATGACGTGGTCGCCATGGAATCCGCCAGCGCCGAGGCACTGGGACGGTTCGCAAAATGGGTCACCGCCTCCGTGGCCGCCCAGAGCCAGGCCATCGATATCGCAGAGGGGACTTCGTCGCGTCTGTCGATCGCCAAGGCAGAAGAAGCGGGAATCAACCTGATCAAGCAATCGGACGTCTCATCCTGGGCACCGATGGATGAACGGGTAGCGGTGTTCACCGGTCGATGCCATCGAACATCTCGCCCCTATCTGCTCAAGTACGCCAGTGTGGCCGTCCCCGGTGCGTTCAGCACGGGTGACTGGGACCACTTCTACGGTCTCGAAGGATGCTACCCACTGGATGAAAGCTACTTCGAGTGGTCATCTATCGTGCCTCTTCACGCGGCGCTTTCCACAAGCCAGATCGAGGGCGTTCCCCCCTGCCCCCATTGCGGTGCCCGCACCACCCTCGCCAAGTGCAGCTGTGGAAAATTGATGTGCTGCAACGGTCCCGGCGTCCAGCAATGTCCCTGGTGCGACCAGTCGGTCGAGTTCGTTGCCGAAAGCCATGGAGCCGGCTTTGATATGACCCGGGGGCTTGGATGAACGTGAAATACGATACCCCGCGACACAACGCTCGCATCATCCTCGCCACCCTGTACCCGGACCCGAATGTTCGGCCCAGACATCCCTCGCAACTGGATCGACTCGCCGAATCGCCGACGATCCAGCACCTGATCAAGCGCTTCAGGCAAGACCTCGGCGAGGCCATGCGCGCCTATGGCGAAGCCCAGTCAGCAGACGTTCGGACTTCCTTGCCGCAGGACCCGGCGGTACCCGACAAGGAGGCTGGCAGCGCTCCCCATGAGCCCGTCGACACTAGCCGTCCATCGAATACACCACAGGCGAGCGAAGAACTCCCGACGAGCATGACGCCACTCCCTGGCCATGAGCCAGCCATCACCACGCTGACGCTGAGCATACCCAACGGGCGCCTGGGTCAGCTTTACCGGGCAGACCTGACCCGCCTGTGTTCCGGCCTGCAAGCATGTGCCGAAGTAACCATGATGGAGGGGGACGATATCGGCCTGGTGCTCGAGCCTCCTGCATGCCTCAGCGGATACCCCTCCAGCACAGGCTCTCATCGCCTACGGGTACGCGGCGTGGGCCATGATGGCCAACCGCTGGTGGATGCTGTCCTGAAATTTGCCGTCATCCCCAATTCGCGTGATCTTTGGCAGAACATGCCTGCCGATCAGACCGCACCCTACGCGAAACCCGAAAGCGACATCGATCGATGCGCGTCCCACCCAGGCTGGCAGTTGACGGTGGGGTCACAACGAGGACGATCACACGCCCACCGTGGCAGTCACCGCGATGATCATGGCGTCATCACCCACCATGAAGGCGGCTGGGACCTGCTGGTCATCGGTGACGGAGCAGGCTCCTGTCACTTTTCGCGGGAAGGCAGCCGGCTGGCCACCACCCGTACCCTTGAGGTCCTTGGCGAATCACTGAACCGAGAAGGTGGCGCCCTGGAAAAGGCGCTGACCGAATGGTGGAGGTCGACGGATCGATCGACACTACCCCAGACAGCAATCACAGCGCTGAGCAGTACCGTCGTTTCCTCGATTCATGCCGGCTACCAGGCCATCGTCGAGGAAGCCGAGGCCTCCGGCCACCCCGTCAAGGCCTTCGCCACGACCCTGCTGCTGGCGGTCCATAAAGCGACCGAAGACGGTCACCTGATCATCAGCTTCGGCATCGGCGATGGCGCGGTCGCAGCGCTGACGACGCCAGATGACGTCCGTCTGATGAATACGCCCGATTGCGGTGACCACGCTGGCCAGACACGGTTCCTCGACAGGGCTCTGTTCCAGGAGGTCGATGATCTGTACCGGCGTATTCACGTTCAGGTGCTGCCTGACCTGGAGGCGCTCGTGCTGGCCACCGATGGGGTCACAGACCCGAAGTTCGACTCCGACAACGATCTGCACAATGGCCCCCTCTGGTGGTCGTTGTTCGAGGACATCAGACCGCACCTGGTGGCCCCGTCAACGACGGAGACCATGGATCCGCTACTGGAGTATCTCGATTTCTTCGTCGAGCGGCACCACGATGACCGCACGATCGCGCTGCTGCATCGTCGCGGTGGCGTCACCGACGCCGAAGCGGCATCAACCGTCGGTGGGGGACAGCATGACTGATGCCATCACCACGCTGACGGCCGCCAACGGCGAGACGATCAAGTTCCGTGACAGAATCATCGCCAGTGGCGGCATGAAGGATGTCTACGCAAGCCCGGAAAGGGACTATGTCGTGGCCTTCTACCGCAAGGCACCGGACGTGCATGCCATCGAGCGGCTCGACATGATCACCGGCCCCTACCGCGAGCGGATATTCGAAGGCGAGGCCGGGGACTACTGGAAACAACTGTTCTGCTGGCCCACCACAACGGTCCAGCATGGCGGGCGCATCGGTGTCGTGGCCCCGTTCTACCACGACCACTTTTTCTTCAAGCATGGTTCGTTCAACAACGACATGCTCAAGATTCGAGGCAAGGACAAGCAAGGCAAATGGTTTGCCTCTCCTCACCATCAGTTCAAGTTTCTGGATGCCAGAGAGCGCGGCAACTGGCTTGGCTACCTGCAGCTCTGCCTGAAACTGGCACGCGCTCTGCGACGCCTGCACGCAGCGGGCCTCGCCCACTCCGACCTCAGCTACAAGAACGTACTGCTGGCCCCCACCAGCGGCCGGGTCTGCATCATCGATGTCGATGGCCTGGTAGTCCCCGCTCGGTTTCCACCGGAGGTGGTCGGCACACCCGACTTCATCGCGCCAGAGGTCGTGATGAGCAGCTGCCTGCCGCGGGATGACCCTCGCCGCGTGCTGCCCAGCATCAGCACCGATAGCCACGCACTGGCCGTGATGATCTATAGCTTGCTGCTGCTGCGTCACCCTCTGCGTGGAAAGAAGATCCACGCCAAGGACCCGGTCGAGGACGAGCGGCTGGCCATGGGGGAAAAGGCCGTGTTCATCGAGCACCCTGTGGATAGCTCCAACCGCCTCAGCGTCGATGGGGCAAGACCCACGGAACTGCCCTGGGTGGACCCCGACAGCCTCCCCTACACCGCCACCGGCCCCTACCTCAAGGTGCTTTTCGACAGAGCCTTCATCGACGGACTGCACAACCCGGCGATGCGGCCCAGCGCGGACGAGTGGGAGTCGGCGCTGGTACGCACCGTCGACCTGATACAGCCCTGCCACAACAGCGCCTGTGAGCAGGGCTGGTTTGTCTTCGACAATGCCACGGCACCACGCTGCCCGTTCTGTGGCACGCACTACACGGGCCAATTGCCGATCATCAATCTGTACTCGAAGCGTGGCGAAAAATATCGACCGGACAACCATCGCCTGATGGTGTACTCCAACCTGAGCCTCTTTCCCTGGCACATCGACCGCACCATCACCCCGAATGAACGCCTGCCTGCGGCTCACAGGCGACGGGTCGGCTACTTCGTGCAGCACCAGGGACGCTGGTTTCTGGTGAACGAGGGCATGCCCGAGTTGAAAAATGCCGATACCGACGCCCCTTGTCCTGTCGGCGCCAGAGTCGAACTGCGTGCCAATCTCAAGCTTCTTGCCGGTACACGGCCTGGGCAGCGTCTGTTGCTGCTGCAAATGGTCGAGGGCGGCAGCGACTAGGGCTTTCCTTCACCGCCGCCTCAGACCTCCCCGCCAACGGCACGCCCCCTTGTCTACACCGGCCCCGTCGCCAAGGGGCCGCCGGGGGCCAGATGAAACGCCGCGATCAGTGTGGCTGACGCTATTGGCGTCGTCGTTTGACACCGTGTTGCCACTCGACAGATGACGATATCCAGAAACGGTCACCAGAACTCCCCTTCACAGTGATCCGAGCATGGCGTCGTCACCCAGCCCCTTTTCACCAGATTATGCCCAGTCCACAAACTTTACCCTCCCTGTAAAAAATGATCTCGATCATTCCTTGTCACCGACCTACCGAAATAGATTAGTCGACACTTATCGATAAAAGTCACGATGGGATACGCTGAGACAGGAATAAAAAACCACGAAAAAAACGGAGACAAACATGCTGAGCAGCTTCCTTGAAAAGACCAAGAAAGGGTTAAACGACCTTGCAACAAATGCAAAAAAATATCGCAATGCTGATTTTCTCGAATCGGCAATGGCCGCAAGTGCGATGATTACCGTTGCCGACGGAAGCATCACTCGGGAAGAGAAGGAAAAGGCGTTCAACTTTGTCAAAAACCTGGAAGCCCTTCAGATCTTCGATCCGATTGAGGTAGGAAAATGTTTCAAGAAGCATCTGGATCGCCTTGACCCGGACAACCCTGGCACCGACGTCGATATCGCGAGCATAACCTCAATGCAAATCATTGGAAAGATAAAGAAAAATGATGCACAAGCACGAATGGTGCTTCGCCTGGCTATCGCTATTGGCGGGGCCGACGGCAACTTCGATGACCAAGAGAAGGCCAAGGCATCACAGATCGCCAAGGAGTTGGGACTCTCCCCGTCAGAGTTTGACCCGCCCTCTTGATAAAGGAATGTCCCCATGGATTTTGGATTCCCCTCCGAGGCCGTAGTAATTCTGGGGGTAACCGTCGTCTCTTCGGTATGGCTAGATCTTTTTTCTCACCGAAACAGCGAAGAGGTCACCTTGAAGAATGCGACCGCCTGGTCCGTCTTCTGGATATCCCTGGCGTTAGCGTTCTACGGCTATCTTCATTTTAGATACTCCGAAGAGTTTGCCAGCCTCTTCCTGTCGGGATACGTGCTCGAGAAAGCGCTGTCGATAGACAATATGATGGTGTTCGTTGCCATCTTTTCCAGCTTCGGCATCAAGGGGATCTTGCAGCACCGTATCCTCTACTACGGCATCGTTGGTGCGCTGGTATTTCGTGCCGCCTTTGTTGCGGCCGGCACCGCTGTCTTTGGACTCTCCCACTGGATCGAACTATTGTTCGCCGCCATCGTCCTGTGGACGGGCATCAAGATGTTCAACGGCAGCGAGGATAACGATGAAACCGTCGACTATTCAAACCACTGGTCGGTGCGGTTGACCAAGAAGCTGCTGCCCGTCTTGCCCCGCCTGGTGGAAAACAAGTTCCTTGTGAAACGCTCAATAGCCGATGACGTTGCTAAAAAGGAAGGGTTTTCACTTCCTAGAAGCGCACCCTTATATGCGACACCTTTATTACTGTGTCTTCTTTGCATCGAAGTCTCGGACATCATCTTCAGCTTCGATAGCGTCCCGGCGATTATCGCAGTAACGAAGGAGCCATTCCTGGTCTATTCGGCTGTCATCTTCGCCATACTCGGACTCAGGAACCTTTACTTCATGCTGGCAGCTGCAGCGAAGTACCTGATCCACCTGGAGAAGGCCGTCGCACTCGTGCTGGTATTCATCGCTATCAAGCTCGGCAGCTCCGCCTTGGGTCTGTATCACATCCATCATGAGGTAAGTCTTATCGTGGTGCTTGGCCTTATTGCGCTTGGCGTGGTTGCAAGCCTTCTATTTCCCGAGAAGGAACAACATGCCTCTGATCCATAAGTCAGCCGATGCCTCCATTGAGGGGGCACTGGAAAGCCACTCAAGACTTTCCAGCGCCTCTTTACTGAGCGCTGCCACCAGCCAAGGAGAAGGCAAATCATGATTGATCTGAGTAAAGGTAGCCGCATCAACCTGTCAAAAGAAGCCCCCGGCGCCACCAAGTTTATTCTCGGCATGGGGTGGGACGCGCGCAAGACCGATGGTACCGACTTTGACCTGGATGCCTCGGCCCTGCTACTGGACGCCAGCGAGAAACCGGTCGGCGGGCCGAAGTCACTGGTGTTCTATGGACAGCAAACATCACCGTGTGGCGGTGTCGCATCCTCTGGGGACAACCTTACCGGGGAAGGAGACGGTGATGATGAAAGCATTATTGTCGATACCACTGCCATAGATAGCAACATCGAAAAAATCATTCTTCTGGTAACCATCCATGAAGCCGAAAGTCGTGGACAGAACTTCGGCATGGTCAGCAACGCCTATGTCCGCATCCTTCAGGATGGCAGTGAGGATGTCATCGCACGGTATGACCTTTCCGAAGACTACTCTACCGAGACGGCTGTCATCTTCGGCGAGCTTTACAAGAAAGATGGTGACTGGCGCTTCGCGGCAAAGGGAGATGGCTTCGCAGGAGGACTGGCTGCATTCCTCAAGGAATACGGACTTCAGTAACACCTCTTCCACTAGCCGACAAAAGAGCGAAAGCCACTAACGGAGGTCATCATGGCAATCTCACTTTCCAAAGGCGCCAACATCTCGTTGACCAAGGAAGCGCCTGGCATCAAGAAAATTCGGGTTGGCCTTGGCTGGGATGCTCGCATCACTACCGGGCATGACTTCGACCTGGATGCCAGCGTGTTCCTGGTTGATAAAAACGGAAAATGCCGTAACGAGAAAGATTTCATCTTCTACAACAACCTCAAATCTGCTGACGGGTCTGTCGAACACACTGGAGACAACACCACAGGCGACGGTGAAGGCGACGATGAAACCATCGTCATCGACCTGCCTCTTGTCCCTCGCGACATTGATCGCATTGCTATCACCGTCACCATCCATGAGTCAAAGAGCCGTGGGCAGAGTTTTGGACAGGTGGAGAATGCCTTTGCCCGGGTGGTGAACGCGGAAAACAACCAGGAAGTGGCTCGTTACGACTTGTCAGAGGATTACAGCACCGAAGACGCCATGATCTTCTGTGAACTGTATCGTCACGGCGAAGAGTGGAAGTTCCGCGCCATTGGCCAGGGCTTCGACGGCGGTCTGGCTGACCTTGTCAGCAAGTATGGCCTCAACGCTGCCTGAGGCTTGGCGGCCATGAGTCTGCATCGGGCATTACGACATGATGGATCGGCTCAATAGGTGCTCTTGCATCTGGTGAACTCAGGCTAGCTGCCGATCTTCTCATTGTCGCTTCATTGCTTGCAGACGTTTGGCCCCCAGCCAAAGCCCGAAACTGAGCAGCTACGGTGGGGCTTTTCGCCCCACCTTCATCCATCAAGCGTCCAGGAAAGCGCCAGATCCCGTCTTCATGGGCTTACCCTCGCTTGCACCAACGATAGGGGATTCCGTGCCTATCACGCAGCATAGTGCCACCATCTGTGCCGGCACTCTCGAGCTGACCCTCCACGAGCAGGGAGAGAGGCTGGAGGAACTGCTGGCCTTCGGCTCGCGCCTCAATCCGCGCCGTGGCTATCTGTTTATCTCCAGGGTTCTGGGCAAGCATGTCCCCGTCCGCCCGAGCGCGATGGATAGCATTCACGCAGAATTGGCGTCCGCGATCCAGCTGCTGGGGTCGACCGCCTATGTCGTAGGCATGGCGGAAACCGCCATCGGCCTCGGTGCCGGGGTTAGCCGTCACCTCGCCGCTACCCATGACGACAGCGTCTTCCATCACACCACACGTTTCACCGTCGCGACGCCCTGGATCCGTATCAGGGAGGCCCATTCCCATGCAGATACCATGCACCTGGCGAAGCTTGGCGTGGAGGCTCAAGCTGCGGTCAGCGAGGTGCAGGATCTGGTATTGGTCGACGATGAGATCACGACCGGTAGAACGCTGGCCCAGTTGGCAAGGGCGCTGATGATTCAACCCGAGCTTGCTCGGGTGAAGCGGCTCCATATCGTCTCTCTGGTGAGCTGGCTTTCGCCGACCGCTCGACAGGCGCTTCTCGATCAACTGCCTGAGATGCTGGAGGTACGCTTCGTCCAGTTGATGGCGGGAGAATTCACGTTCCACCCCCGCCCTGACTTTGCTCCATCCCTGCCCGACGACGTTGACACTGACTTCTCCCAGGCGATTGCGCATCGCCAACATCGACCGCTGCCGATCGAGAACGAAGGCCTCTACGGCAAGGTCATGAGCTCTCGCCAGCAGCCCCCGCAGGCATTGCTAGAGGCTATCGATATCACCCCCGACGTGCCTGTCGTGGTGTTCGGCATGGGTGAATATCTTGACGCCCCCTTTCGCCTGGCGCTTCAGCTGGAGCAGCGTGGACAAGAAGTGCTGTTTCAAAGCTCGACACGTTCGCCCATTGCCGTGGCCGACGCGGTGGCGTCCCGGATCGAGCACGCGGCGCCGGATGCCGGAGGCAAAAGGCACTACCTCTATAACGCTCCGGCTCGACACCTGCCACTGGCCTTTGACGGTATCGGACGGATCGACCTTAGCCGTGAACTGGAAGCCAACCATCTCCAATCCTTCAGCCGACAGGCCTGTCCATGACCAACCGCCTGATCGTTCTCAGCGACCTCGACGATACCTGGTTCAGCACCCATCGCGCAGAGCCCACCGAGGACAAGCGACTCCATCTTGCTGCAGTCGATCGCCAGGGAGCCCCCCTCTGCTTCCAGACAGCCCAGCAAAATGCGCTGTGGAAGCTGATCGAACGCACCGCCGATATCATCATTCCGGTGACCGGCCGCACCAGCTACGCGGTCGAACGAGTGACATTGCTGGCGCGAGGCGGCTACACCATCGCTAGCCACGGTGCCCTGGTGACACTGGATGGCACTATCGTCCCGGCCTGGGCAGAGCATCTGGCACCTCACCTGGATGAGGCCAAGACGGCCCTTGAACAGGCCAGAAATCATCTCGAACCGCTCGTCGCCAGACTCGCGCCAGGTGGAGACATCCATCTGCGCGTCCTGCATGACCTCGATGTTCCCGTCTATCTCTCCGTCAAGTCTTGCGCTGAACTGCCAGAGCGCCTTGTCGCGGCGCTTCGCGAGGCCTCCGCTCGGTTTGGACTGAGACTCCACGCCAACGCACGCAATGCAGCCTTGCGCCCTCACTACACCTGCAAGGCCAGCGCCGCCAGGTTTGTCCTCGAACAGCTGCTGGAACGCCACCCTGAAGACACTGTGCTCACCTTCGGTGACAGCCTGTCCGACATCGACTTCATGGGGACTGGCGACATGGCCGTGGCGCCGACCAACAGCCAGATCTGGCGCCAATTGCAGGAGTTTGCCCAATGACCTCGATGATCGGCCTTACTCCCATCCACGGATCCTACTGTCCCGACGACTGCCAGTTCCTGCTGACCCCGATCAGCCCACGATTTCTGTCCATCGAGGAGAAGGAAAGGCGAATTCAGACGGGACAAGCCCACTACAGCGAGATGATCCATCGCGAGGCGGCGCCCAGCGCTCGGTATCTGAGTCTCTTCGACGCCCTGAGTGACCGCTACGCCCAGCGTCTGGCCCAGGAAGTCTGCTCGCTCGCTGGCCGTCTGCTGGCCGACATCGGCCACAGTCAGGCACCGATCGGACTGGTCAGCCTCGCTCGGGCCGGGACGCCGGTGGGCGCACTGCTTCGGCGCGCCCTGGTGGGGCAGGGGCAACAGCCCTGCGAGCACTACAGTATTTCCATTATTCGCGACCGTGGCATCGACACCCAGGCACTGGACTATATTCTCGACACCGTCGGCCTGGCACCAGAGCGGCTGGTCTTCATCGATGCCTGGACCGCCAAAGGCGTCATCACGCGGGAGCTGCGTGCCAGTCTGGCGCGCTACAACGCTGAACGCAAAGCGGCTGGCAAGTCGCCGGTCCCGGTGCGCCTGGCCGTCATCTCGGACATCGGAGGCACCGCCGACTACTCGGCCACCTTCGACGACTACGCCATTCCTTCCGGCGTACTCAACGCGACCGTCTCGGGTCTCGTCTCCCGCTCGGTGGTCAATGACCAGGTGCCCGCCGGCGCCTTCCACGGCTGCGTGATCCATGATGACCTGGCCGAACACGACCGCTCTCATGCCTTTCTGGATCAGGTTTCAACGCACTTCACCGGCCTCGATAGCTCCCTTTCCCGCGCCACCGCCACCGCCGAGCGTGCCCGCCAGCGGCAATCGATGCTGACGATGCTGGATACCCTGGCCCGGGACTATCAGGTCAGTGACATCAATCACATCAAACCCGGCATTGCCGAGGCCACGCGCGTCATGCTGCGTCGCGTACCGGCCCTGCTGCTGGTGCGAGACAAGCGCCATCCTGATGTGGAACACCTGTTGCTGCTGGCTGGTGAGAAGGCCGTTGCGGTTGTGGAGCGTCCGGACATGCCCTTCCACGCCTGCTCGATCATCAAGACCCTGACCGCCGAGGCACGCCCATGAGCGTCTCCCGAGTCTACGCCGCGCTGGGCGCCTCGCTGTATGTTCCGGCAACCCATCCGCGTCTCGACCATATCCTTGCCCACGGCTGCCACGGGGCACGCTCGATCATCTTCTGCACCGAGGATGCGGTGGCACCCGATGCAGTCGCCTGGGCCGTGCAGCGCCTGATCAAGGCACTCAAGAGCACACCGAGAGATACCCGACATCTGCGATTCGTCAGGCCACGCTCGCCTTTGGTGCTACGCCAACTGGTCGAGTCAGCGGGAGCGCTGGACGCCCTGGACGGTATCGTGGTGCCGAAGTTCGACAGCCACAGCGCGGCGCGCTGGAAGTCGGTCCTCGACAGCGCCCCACAGTTGCCACTGATGCCCACTCTTGAGACAACCGCGCTGTTTCGCGATGCGACGGCGGATGCCATCGGCGAGTCTCTGGATGAACTGCGCAATCCCGTCATCACACTGCGCATCGGCGCCAACGATCTTCTGGGCACGCTCGGCATCAAGCGCGAACCGGGCATGACGATCTACGACACACCGCTACGCTCGACACTGGAGCGCATCGTGACCCTGTTCCGACCGGCCGGCTACGAGATAGCGGCGCCGGTCTGTGACCTGATCGGCGAGCCGGAGACACTGGCCCGTGAGGTCGCTCAGGACATCGCCTGGGGATTCTACGCCAAGACCTGCATCCACCCATCGCAGATCGATGTCATCGAGGCCCACCTGAAGCAGGCCATCCAGCGACAGCGCCAACAGGCCAACCAACTCCTGACACGTGGAGACGCCGTCTTCCAGGACAACGGGCAAATGCTCGAGCAGACCTGCCATGGCTCCTGGGCGCAGCGAATCCATTCCCTGCAAGCCGAGTATCAACATCAACAGTAAGGAAGCTGACGATGATCAACCTCAACAAAGTCGACGAAACCGCCACGATCGATCTCTCCAAGGGCACCACCGACCTGGTCGTCAAGGCCCAGTGGGTAGACAACGGCGATGCCTCAAGTGACAACGATGATCTGGACCTTCGCTGTTCGATTCTCTTTCCAGACGGGCAGATGTATCTGGTCGATGCCGAGTACCGCTGCGCGCTCGACCAGGCGCCTTATGCCCATCACCACGGCGATGTTCAGAATGCCAGCCAGGAAATGCCGGGAGAGGAAGTCATCACGGTAGCCAAGGACATCGCCAGGAGGGCCGGTGGGCCAGTGGCCATGGTGTTCAGCGTCTATTCGGCGCTTGGCAACGGCGCCGTCTCGGTCGCATCGCTGAAGCCTCAAATGAAAATGAGCTGCGGCACGGATGTCGTCGTCTGCTCCTACGACTTCTCCAAGGATATAAGCGCAGCCAACCCCAACATCTACACCTACGTCATCGGCTACGCCATCGTCACGGAGTCCGAGGTAATCCTCGCTCCATCTGGAAAGACCTCACGACCAGGTGAAGAAGAAACCGCCTGGATTTCCTGGCACGGAAGCTCAGTCGATGTTGATGTCAACGGCCCAGCGGTCTTCAAGGGAAAGCAGGCGTCAAAGGGCCCCTCTTACAACCGCCAGCGAAACATCACCAAGACGTTCGCCAATGTCGACCAGGCGAAGCTACAAAAGAAAGGCCTCTTCGGGCTCTTCGGCTAAAGGTGCAGCGTCATCACCTCTCGTCCTTGTCTCGGCCTATTTCAACCGGCCGATATCGTTTCGCAAGAGCCTAAATAGACATCACCAGGAAAATCTCATATGAGCATCAATCTCTCCAAGGGGCAGCGCATCAGTCTTGAAAAGGATGGCAGCTCCCTTTCCCGTATCGAAATCGGTGTAAACTGGGGCGCCATCAAAAAGACAACCAAAGGCTTTTTTGGCGGCGAAAAAACAAGGAATGTAGACGTTGACCTCGACGCCTCGGTAGGGCTTTTCGATGAGTCAGGCGAGGTCGTCGATATCGTCTATTTCGGTCAGCTGAAATCCAGGTGTGGAGCCATCCACCATAGCGGTGACGACCTGACCGGCGATATCGGCGGTGACGACGGCCGCGACAACGAGGTCATCTCTATCGACCTCAATCGGATCCCTGCCAACATCACCAGACTCGGCCTTGTCCTGAACTCATTTCGAAAGCAGGATTTCGCCGACATCCCTTATGCCAACATTCGTATTCATGACGGCAGTGGTTCGGTCTTTGGCACCTTCGATGTCGCCAATGACGCCAGCTTTTCGGGCAAGATCAGCATGATCATGGCCAGCGTCTACCGCCACGGTGAGAGCTGGAAGTTCCGCTCGATCGGTGAAGCGGTGGACGACAGGGACCTCAAGTCCACCCTCGTCACCTTCTCCCGGAAATTTGCCTGACCCCATCGGGTGTGAGCGGTCGCCTGGCGGCCGCTCACCATGACAACAGCCATCCCCATCTTCATTTCATGCCCGCCGCCAAGTAGCCACCTTCCCCCTGGGATCATCCGTCTGGAACATCGGACCTGGGCATGTCTGCCAACACCATAAACGGCGTGCCCCCGGACGCAAACAGGCCACGGCTCTCTTCCTGCCAGCCATCCCTGGTGTTTGCCCCAGCCATGCCTCGTCCGCTCCCTGACAGCTACGACTCGAAACGACACCAGGCAAGCCTGGATCCTGTCACATAGAAAGTATGCAGAATCACCATCAGCCCGAAGGTGGCTTAGTGGCGGGATCTCGGGCTCTGTGCCAGCTTTCTAAATCAGAAATATTTTGAAGACGATTCTCGAGCGGTGGCGAATCAGGCGCCGCGCCGGGCGGGCTTTGTTGCGTCCTGTCGATGCGCAGGGCCCCCACACGAGACTCGGACGCAACCAGGCACGACCGGATCGATAGCACGACGGCGCGGATTAGCGCGATGGAGGCGAACTCCGCCCGGCTCAGACCACCATCGATAACAGAAAGGGAGTTCGGGAAGATGCTTCGTCACATGACCACGGCCACCGTCGCCGGGGCGCTGCTCTGCGCTTCGGGGCTTGCGCAGGCGGCCGTTCCACTCGATCAGGCAACCCTCAAGGGCGACGAGGTGATCGAGACGCCCGCCGGCGAGATCGAACTGCAGGACAGCTACTTCGATGAACAGGCGTCGCAGCGACTGTTCGATACCATGGACGTACAACGGGCCGCCCAGGCCTATATCTGGTCGACGCCGCTGGTCAGCACGACGACCTGGCGGGACAACCAGGGCGAAGCCTTCGGTACCGATGAACCCGGTGCCTTTGCCGTCCTCGAGACGCTCAAGGAAAAACGCGGCATCGTCACCGCCAACCTGACGACCCCCTACATCTTCAACTTCACCGATCTTTCCGATGGACCGGTGCAGATCGACTACCCGCCCGGCCAGACCGCCGGCGGGGTGCTCGACATGTGGATGCGCCCGGTATTCGACCTCGGCCTGACCGGCCCCGACAAGGGCGAAGGCGCCACCTACATCGTGGTCGGCCCCGGTGACGATCCCGACGACTACAGCGAGGAAGATGCCCACGTCTACCAGAGCGAGACGAACAACGTGCTGGTGGGCATCCGTATCCTCGATCCCGACCCGGCCTACTACGACACCTATGTGTCCCAATACCAGATGGGGCCTGTGGGTGACACCTCGCCCAGCACCTTCGTCAAGGGCAAGGACGTCGAGTGGAGCGCCACCGCCCCACGGGGCCTCGCCTACTGGGCAAAGCTCGCCTCGATCATCGACGAAGAGCCGGTGCGCGAGATCGACAAGGCGTGGATGGCGATGCTCGCGCCGCTCGGCATCATCAAGGGCGAGGCCTTTGCACCGGACGAGCGCCAGCGAGAGATCCTGCTGCAGGGCGCGGCCCTGGGTGAGCTGATGACCCGCAACCTGCAGGTGAATCCGCGCTATGCGGATGTCTGGTGGGAGGGCACCTCCTGGTACAAGAGCTTCGACTTCGTCGTCGCCCAGGCCACCGATACGCTGCAGCAGATCGACGAACGTGCGACCTGGTTCTACGAGGCGGTCGGCTCCAGCGAGGGCATGGTCAACCCGACGCCCGGCGCGGGACAGGTCTACATGACCACCAAGCGTGACGCCAACGGCGACATGCTGCGCGCCGATCGCAACTACGTGCTGCATGTCCCGGCGGAGGTCCCGGTGGAGCAGTTCTGGTCGCTGACGCTCTACAGCGAAGACACTCGCCGCCCCTATGACAACGGAGGAACGGAGATTTCCGATGTCAGCCTCGACAGCCGCATGGAACAGCTCCAGTACAACGAAGACGGCTCCATCGATCTCTACATCGGTCCGGATGCCCCGGACGGCCTGGAAAGCAACCACATGAAGACGGTCGAGGATGACGGCTGGTTCGTGTACTTCCGCCTCTACGCACCAGGCCAGGCCTTCTTCGACAAGTCCTTCTCACTCCCGGACTTTGAACTCGTCGAGTAATCCCCTGTTCGACCCGCCGCCCTTGCCGGCGGGTCGCCCCTTTTTCACGCCGCGGGAGCCGATCATGAAATGCCGGTCCAGCCCCCTTCTCTGTGCCGGTCTTGCCCTGACCCTGCCACTGGCCCTGACACCGGTCGCATTGGCCCAGGCCGAGCGCGCGACGGAACTTGCCAACCTGCCCTTTGAACAGAACCGTCCCACCGAGCAGACCGCCCAGCAGCTGATGGAGGAGCTGACCTTCCAGCGAGCGACACAGACCTATTTATGGGCGCTGCCACTGTTGAACACCATGGGAATGCGCGACGGCGCGGCGGAGGCCTTCGCCATCCTGCGCCTCTATGCCCCCGCCGAACCGGCGCTGGATGGTAGCTGGAAGCCAGGTGATATCGAGAAGGCGCAGTAACTACCGCTCCCACCCGAGAATGTGTGAGGGCACCTGGCCAGGTGGCAACGCCCTCACTCGCTATCGCCTTGATGGAGAAAAGCAGAAGGCCCGCCATAGGCGGGCCTTCGTCTTGATCAGCCATGCTGCAAGCCAAGTGGTTCGAGGGCCGTGCTTGGCTACTGAACTTGGCACTGCAGGGCTTGAGCTCCTGGCCTAGCTTTCGCAGTTCTCGCCGACCCAGTGACCTTCCTGCTCGATGGTGACCTGCTGGCCGTTGTCCATCTCGATCATGCTGTTGAAGTGCTCGTCACTGTGCGTCAGGTCGCGCGTCCTTCCTCTCGACTAGGCCAGGGCGAAGCCTGTGTAATCCGTCTGCGCATCTTCCTTTGGGCTATCGTGCAAGGGTGTCGACGCAGGGTCGATGTCTCTGCGCTCGTCTGTCTCGCTGGTCTGGCCCGTCAGCCGTCTCACCAGATCATCGACATAGGCGGCGACATCTTCCGGATCCAGGGCACGGTGAATGGTGCCAAGATATTCCGCCTGATCGGCTCCGTAGTCTCGGCTACCCAGCAAGGAACTCAGTCCACCGACCGGACCCACACGATTCTCGTGCCCGTAAGACTCGCCACGGGCCAGCAGCCCCGTCAAGCCGACCTCCATCGGTACGAATCTCGCAAGGCCTCTTGCGGCAATGCGTACGTCACACGCCATGACGAGCTCGTGGCCTCCATACCGGGCCATGCCTTCCACCTTGGCGATGGTGGTCTGCGGGAGGTCTTCGATTCGCGCAAGAAGACGCTTGAACTCACGTTTTCTGCTGTCGTCATCGCCGACCTGGGGGGATGAGGCACCCTTCAATGTCTTGTATCCCGCCAGGCGCGAGAACACTTCAGGGAACCGAGACTGAAAGACGATGGCATCGATTCTGGCATCGCGCTCGAGATAATCCAGCAGCTTGCTCATCTCGTCGAGAAAGATGGCACCACTCGGGTCCAGCGGGGCATCCAGGAAGGTCACCCAGGCGGCACCTCGGCGTACCGATACGTTAAAGGTGGTGAAATTTCTGTACTGCATGACAATCCCCTCGGACAGATTCGTGAATCCGTCGCCGGCCTGGCACTGCGGATGGTCGAGCCATTCTGCGCCTTGCACGCCGGCCTCCCGTGGCTACCATTCAGCTCGATGACACTCGGACCAACTTAGCCCAGTCGAGATGGCTTCAGAATGGCCGCTTTCCGGTTTCAGAATTCGCAAAATCCGTATAATGGGGACCAATTTTTGCCCTTTCAGGCACTTCCCTCACATTCTCTCCCCCGACAAGACGCCCGGCAGTGCCAGCTCTCTGTACCTAGAGTTCCCTCTGCTAGCTCTCTACCAGCTCTCTTTACCGGTTCTCTCTACCGGTTCTCTCTGCCAGCCCTGTAGGCCGTGACGGCCTGCTCTCTCACAGATAGCTCCTGGCAGAGCGCTTCGGCGAACGCCTTCACCCGCCGGGGTTGGTCGCGAGCGGGAGGAAACATCAGCTGCAAGGGCTTGGGGGGCGCTGCCACGTCCTCGAGCAGTGGCACCAGCCGTCCCTGTTCAAGGTCTTCCTGGACGTCTAGCTCGGACTTGAGGCAGATGCCATGACCTTCCACCGCCCACTGGCGCACCAGTGAGCCGTCGTTGGCGATCCGATTGCCCTTTACCGTCACCTGCTGCGGTGCGTCCTCAGGCCCAAAGCTCCAGACGTTGTCCAGCGCCGCACCAAAACGCATCACCAGGCAGTTGTGCTGTGCGAGTTCCGTGGGGATGCCAGGAACGCCATGGCGCTCCAGGTAGGTAGGGGCGGCACAGACGATCCGGCGAAACGATCCCAGCTGGCGAATGCGCAGGCTGCTGTCCAGCACTTGCCCGAACCGAAGCGCCAGATCAAAGCCCTGACCGACGATATCGGTGAAACCGTCCGACAGCGACAGTTCGAGCGATACATCCGGGTTTTCGCGGGCAAAGTTCGCCATCACCTGGGACACCACCCCGCGGCCCAAGTCGATGGGCACGCTGATGCGAATCGGCCCGGACAGGGTCTGGGCGCCATGACGAATGCGGGATTCCAGCTCCTCAAGCTCTGCCAGCACCTGCTTGGCGCCCTCGACCAGGGTACGGCCTTCTTCGGTGAGGCTGATGGAGCGGGTCGTGCGATTGATCAGCACCACGCCGAAGTACTGCTCCAGCGACGCCAGGCGCTCGGACACGGTGGTACTGGAAAGCCCCGTCTCTCTGGCCGCCGCCACCAGGCTGCCCTTTTCCACGATGGTCAGAAAGAGGCGCATGTTGTGGACGAGCATTATTCGGATTCTCCGGATTTATTTTTCGAATATAGGCGGTTTATCCCCCCAACCCCAGCCGATACCGTTCATCGCCTCACTGCTGGGCCGGTAACCATGCTCCTCCCTGCGGTGCCTTGAACGAGGCTTCGGTTGCCGACCCTTGCATTCCGAAGCTCCGGCCCCGCCGTCCAACCAGCGTCTTCTCAGGAGTGATCCCATGCGCTTGTCTGCTTTCCCCTTGCTTGCCACCGGCGTTGCGATGGCAACGCTCTCGATCGCCGGCCCGGCCACCGCCGCCACCGAGGTGGTGCTGCGCTCGGAGGTGACGCCACAGCCACTTAACCCTGCCAGAGGCGACGCCAGTCCCCAGGCCAGCGTGCTGTGGGGCGACATCACCAAAGATGTGCCCAGTGGCGCCATCATCGAGTTCAAGGAAGGCTTTGCCTCGCCCCCACATATTCACAACATCACCTACCGTGCGGTCGTCATCGAGGGTGCCGTGCACAATGATGACCCGGATGCCGCCACCATGTGGATGGGTCCGGGGTCGTTCTGGACACAGCCGGCTGGCGAGGACCACATTACCTCCGCCATCGCCGAAGAAGGCGCCACCATCTTTCTGGAAATTCTGAAAGGCCCCTACCTGGTCCAGCCCTCGGACCAGGCCTTCGACAATGGCGAGAAACCCGTCAACCTGGAAGCCGGCAATATGGTCTGGCTAGATGCCGATGCCATCAACTGGCTCGAGGTACCCGGCCAGTCGCAGGAAAAGGGCGCCGAAGTGGCCTTTCTCTGGGGAAGCACCGCGCCCGGAGAAGCCAACGGCTCCCTGCTGAAGATCCCGGCAGGAGCCTCGGGGACCATCAGCGGGGACGGTGATACCTTGCGCGCGGTTGTCATCCAGGGCGACGCCGAACTGAGCGGGGCCGATATTCAGGGCTCGTCACCGCTTCCCTCTGGCAGCTATTTCAGCGCGAATGACGACTCGGCTCCGCTCTTGACCTGCACCTCGGACGCCGAATGCCTGTTCTACTTGCGCACGGATGGCAGCTTCGACTTCGCCTCGCGCTGACCTGCTGACGCCTCGCGTTCGCCGTGCCCCCGGCCTCCCGGCCTCCTGGAAAAATTCGTGCAGGCTCGATACCGCGCCTCTGCCCCGGGGGCCGCTCGGTGCTGCCGCCCGGTCCGGCCAGGGGGCGCTGCGCATGGTGAAGGCATCGCCGAGGCATGGGTAAGGCATCGCCGAGGTGTGGTTAAGGCATCGCCGGAGCACCACCGCGCCGCGGTCCTTTCAAGCCCTTGCCTCGGCCCTGCAGCGAACCGCGCTATCTGCGGCGTGGCGCTTGCCTTAAGCTGGTGCCGGGGCCATCAACGTCATCGGGAGCCTAGTGAATGGACACAGATGGACTACGCCTGTTTGTACTGGCGGCCGAGACGCTGAATATCAGCGCAGCGGGACGCCAGCTCGGCATCGCGCCGGCGGTCGCCAGCGCTCGACTATCCAAGCTGGAACATCAGGTCGGTGCCGACCTGCTGCATCGCTCAACTCGCAAGGTATCACTGTCCCAGGAGGGCGCGGCCTTTCTCCCCTTCGCCAAGGAGATGCTGGCCCAGGAGGACGCCGGGCTCGCCGCCCTCGGCAAGGACAGCGAAGAGGCGACCGGGCGCCTGCGATTCGCCGCCTCCAGCACCTTCGCCCAGCTCTATGTCGCACCGATTCTGCCGGAATTTCTCGAACGCTATCCCAGCGTCAGCCTGGAGTTGCGACTGTCGGATACCCAGACCAACCTGATCGAGGGTGGGTTTGACCTGGCCTTGCGCAACTATCCGATCGAGGACAGCAACCTCAAGGCGCGCAAGCTGGCCGACGACAAGCGCGTACTGTGTGCCTCCCCCGACTACCTGAACCGCCACGGAGTGCCCAGGACGCCGCAGGACCTGCAAAGCCATCGGCTGGTGGCCTTTCAGGGTGGCACGCCGCGGGCGTTATCAAAGAACGGGATGCGCACCCCTCACACCTTTCCCCCGGCCGGGGCCAAGCCCCGCGTGACTTGCGACGATGGCGCCAGCATGAGGGTGGCCGCGGTGGCGGGCACCGGCATCACCATGCATGCGCTCTGGAGCATCCACAAGGACCTGGAACAGGGAACGCTGGTCAGGGTTCTGCCCGACCACGAGGTCGACGATCATTCCGCCATCTGGCTGGTTTACCCGAAAGCCAACGTGCTGACCGCCAAGGTGCGGGTGTTCATCGACTTCCTGCTGGAGAAGATCGGCACACCACCGACCTGGGACAGGCACTGACAGCACTACGCTCTACTAAGCCCTACTACGCCGTAGCCGGCGCGCACTGTCAGCGATTTCCATAAACTGATTCCCGGGTCATGGCGTTTTTTTCCAAGGCGGCATCGGCAATCCTGTAGGCATTGATCCACACCCCCTACAGGAGACCGACAATGTCCACCTCATCGATGTCCGCCATGGTCCTCAACCGCTACGGCGAGGACGCGCCGTTCGAATCCGCCACCCTGTCTCGCCCCCAGGTCAGCGCCGGTCAGGTGGTGGTGCGTATCGCCGCCACCAGCGTCAACACCATCGACACCATGATCCGTCAGCTGGGCCAGGAGGAGCTGCCGATCGCACCGGATCTGCCCGCCGTGCTCGGCATGGACTTTGCCGGCACCATCGAGGAAGTCGGCGAAGGCGTGACCGGCTTCGCCCCGGGCGATGAGGTCTACGGCTGCGCCGGCGGGCTCACCGACCTGCAGGGCAGTCTGGCCGAGTACATGCTCGCCGACGCCCGACTGATCGCGCACAAACCGCGTTCCCTGTCGATGCGTGACGCCGCGGCCCTGCCGCTGGTCGCCATCACCGCCTACGAGGGCCTGACCCGCGCAGGCGCAGGAACCGGCGATAAAGTACTGGTGCATGGCGGTGCCGGTGGCGTCGGCCATGTGGCGGTGCAGCTTGCCCGCCATCTGGGGTGTGAGGTCTACGCCACCGGTTCGGGAGAGCATCAGCGCGAACTGATCGAAGGCTTCGGTGCCACCGCCATCGACTTCAAGACCCAGAGCGTCGATGACTACGTCAACCAGCACACCGATGGTGCCGGCTTCGACGTCATCTTCGACAGCGTGGGCGGCCCCAACCTGATCAACTCCTTCAACGCGGTCAAGCTCAACGGCCAGGTGGCGACGACCATGTCGCTGGCCGAACTGGACATGACACCGGCGCACTTCAAGGGCGCCTCGCTGCACGTGATCTTCATGCTGATTCCGATGATCCACAACGTCGGCCGGGAAGTGCACGGCAACATCCTGTCGACGCTTGCCGAGATCATCGATTCGGGGGCACTGACGCCGCTGGTGGACGACAACCGCTTCGCCCTGGCCGACGTCGGCAAGGCCTACGCCCACCTCACCTCGGGCAAGGCCGTCGGCAAGGTGGCCGTGGACGTCGAGAGCTGATCAGGAAAACCAGCGCTTCAAGGTAGCGCTGGCCCTGTCCTTGTGCTCGTCCTTGACGTAGGCCGCCACGGTCATCAGCGCCACCGCCAGCATGCCCATGTCGTCGGTGTAGCCGACCAGCGGGGTTAGATCCGGCAGGGCGTCCAGCGGTGAGATGAAGTAGCCGAGCGCACCGTAGATGGTGGTCTTGGCCCACACGGGGGTGTCCTTGTCCCGGGCGGCGTAATAGAGCGTCAGCGCCCGGGACAGGGTGACCTCGCCGGCGGCCTTGGCGTAGCGCCCGACCTTGGCCCAGAAGCGCTCGTCGGAATAGTGGCCCTGGTGCTCTTCGATCGGCTCTCCGGCCAGGATGACCTGCTGGGTTGTCTCGTCTTTCATTGTTTCCTCCCGTTGCGCCGTGGCATCGCCCGCTGCCCTTCCCTGAGCCGGCCCCAGTCGGCGATACCTTTATCGCCGATATCTTTATCGCCGATACCATTGTCCTAGTGAAGCAGGACTCACCGTGTCGGTTCAATGGTGTCGCCCTGCCCCGTGCCTGCGCCAGCATCATCGGATGTTTCGTGTCGATTGTTGCCGCAAACGAAAAAGTGATTCCGCCGCGAGCCTCTTTTTCCCCGCCTCTGACGGCGCCACACTCCATTACAACGATTAGGGCTTGTCTGAAAAGTGCCTGCGCTCGGTAATACGGCGTTAAAAATCGGATCAAAATGCTCATTTACACCCCGTAAACTGCGCTTTCTCACCGATTTTTGCCTTGTCTAACCTTCGCTCGTCGACTTTTCGGACAGCGCCTAGCGTTCTATCGAACTGATACGCCTCCCCTCGAGGCAGGAGCCAAGATGAGCTTGCAACGACTGACCAGTGGCCCCTTGACCCTGGGCCTGGAGCTGGCGCTGGACAATGACTGGAGCCCCGCCGGTGAAGCCGCCCGCCTGCGCGATGGTCGCGCCTTCGGCGTCCCCGATCTGAGCGAACACCTTAACCGTGTCCAGCTGGCCGATCGCCTCGGCTTTCGTGCGCTGTGGCTGCGCGATGTACCGCTCTACGACCCGCACTTTGGCGACGCCGGTCAGGTGTTCGAGATGTTCACCTACCTGGGCTATCTGGCGGCGTCCACGCAGCGTGCACTGTTGGGCACCGCCGCTGCGGTGCTGCCGCTGCGTATGCCCTGGCTGGTCAGAAAGGCCGCCGCCAGCGTGCAACAGCTCAGCGGTGACCGGCTGCTGCTGGGTGTCGCCAGCGGTGACCGTCCGGTGGAATATCCGCTGTTCGGAATACCCTTCGAGCAGCGCGGTGAGGCCTTCCGCGACGCCGTCGCGGTGCTGAGGGGCGATCAGGATGCGCGGCTGGACGCCGGCCAGGCGCTGCTGCCGATGGCGACGCCACCGCCCCTGCTGGTGGCCGGTCTGGCCCAGCAGCGCCCGGACTGGGTCGGTCAGCACATGGATGCCTGGCTGGCCTACCCCGGCACGCCGGAGGACCACCGCCGTCGGGTCGGCCTGTGGCGCGAGGTGGCCGGCGACAAGCCCTACATCAGCTTCCTGCACCTGGACCTGGCCGAGCGCGCGGACGAACCGCCTCGCCGCCACCGCTTCGGGCTGAGGGTCGGCAGCCAGGGATTGATCGCCGAGCTCGAGGCCATGCAGGCCGCCGGCGTCAATCACATCGGCCTGAACCTGCGCCGCAACCAGGCGCCGGTGGAAGAGACCCTGCATCGCCTGGCCGAGGAAGTGTTGCCGGCCTTCGATGCTGGCTAGGCTCACCTTGCAGCGACGTGCGACTAACAGCCGGCTCGTCACCCTTGCCACACTCAGGACGCCAGGCCCATCCCACCAGTGCCCTTGCCGTACATTTCGGCAAAGCCGGGGATGCGTGCCTCCCACTGGGGTGGCGAGCCGACCATCTCGCGCAGAATCTCGATAAAGCGCCGGGTACGCAGCGGCATCTCGCGGTGGGGATAGAGCAGCGTGATGACGCCGAACTCCGGCAGTGCCAGGTCGGTCATCAGCGGCACGATACGTCCGTCGCTGACCTCGTTGTACATGGCGAATGCCGGCAGTACCCCGATGCCCATGCCTTCCATCACCCCACGCTTGATCACCTCGGCCTCGCTGGTGCGCACCTGGCTATTGAGCGGCAGCTTCTGCTCCCGCCCCTGGTCATCCAGGTAAGGCAGATAGTCGAGCTGGAACTGCTGTGAGCTGAAGGTCAACGCCGGCAGCCGGGCCAGGGTGGCGAGGTCTCGTGGCTCGCCATGACGCTCGATAAAGGCTGGACTGGCGCCGATCAACAGATGATTGGGCGCCAGTGGCGAGGCCACCAGATTGGAGTCCTTCAGGTCGCCGACCCGCAGCACCAGGTCGTAGCCTTCACCGATCACGTCGACCCGTCGTTCTTCCAACTGCAGGTCCACCTGCACATCGGGATAGTGCTGGCGAAAGCGTCGCATCGCCTCGAAGCCCAGGCAGCGGCCGAGGATGCCCGGGGCGCTCACCTTAAGCCGTCCGCTCGGCAGCTGCTGCAGGTTCTCGGCCAGCGCCTGGGTGTGGTACATCCAGTCACGCAGCTCACGCCCCTGCTGCACCATGGCCTGCCCCGCCTGGGTCAGTGACAGCGAGCGCGTGGAGCGATTGAGCAGGCGCACCCCCAGCTCCTGCTCGAGGCGCGCGATATGCTTGGACACCACCGAGCGATCCAATTCGCGGCGCTTGGCGGCCTCGGAAAAGCTGCCAAGCTCGGCCACATCGACCAGCAGCAGCAGACGACTCGGTTGGTCCATGAAGGTCTCCACAGAAGGTACAAGCGCACAGATGCGTGCATATTTGGCATCAATAATGTGCGACCAACCGGTCTAATACAAGTCTCGATCGAGGATTACACTGGCGAACCTTTTGCTCAGGAGTCGCCAGATGTCCGACCAACGCCCCCCGTTTGACCCCCAGGTGGTG
>NZ_JASHIT010000054.1:0-29764 GCF_030733595.1 Halomonas sp. MMSF_3323
GCTCGCGACATATTGCGTCACCTTCCTGGTGACGCCATCGAGTGGGTGGCCTGAGCCCTTCCGTGGGCCCTGTGTTCTTCCCTGTCGGTGTCGGGCACTGAGCCTGTCCGCTGGCTCTGTTGGGCTTCCTGCCCAGCGGTTCCTTCCTGGAACCTCTTGCGGCCATCCTGGCCGCTATCACGCGGCGATGACTGCCACGCGGCTGTTCGGGTCAAGGCCTGGGCCCTTCCGTGGGCCCCGAGATCGTCCATGGGGATATCGGGCGCGAGCCTGTCCATCGCTCAGTCGTGGGCGTCCTGCCCTGCGGTTCCTTCCTGGAACCACCAGCGGCCATCCTGGCCGCCATGCCGTGGCGAGTCCCTGCCACTGTGACCATCCGTGGCCTGGCGATTATTCGGTGTCGTTGGCGGAGTCGACGCCGCTATCCTCTGCCAGCTCACCCTTCGGCTGGGTCTCGGACATGCTGTCGTCGGCTTGCTCGGCGCTGTTGGAAGAGTCGACGCCACCGTCTTCGACGAGGGGCTTGTCGGCATTCATGGCGCTGTCATCGGCCATGCTGGAAGAGTCTTGCTGTTCGGTCACATTGTTTGAGGTATCGACGCCGCTTTCCTGGGCTTCGTTTTCCTCATGGTGAGCGGCCATGGCCATGCTGGAGAACAGTGCCATCGTGCTCATGAGTGCTGCGGCCTTGACGATGTGTTTCATGCGGAACCTCTCGTCGCTGGATTTGCAGAGGCCGTTGGTGTCCTGTGCTCAACGGTTATACTAAACCTATACAACGCATGGTGGTTTTGCAAATACGGACGTTATTCTTGTCTAACTATGGTTAGCCGTTGCAGCGACATCTTGACGTCCTCGGCCCTTGTGACGGGGCCGCGGGACGAAAGTCAGCGGGCCTCGCCGTGACGGCGGATCGGCTGACGGAAGGTCTGGGCCGTCAGTACGCCGGCAAGCACCAGAGCGCCGCCGCTGAGGTGGTACCAGCCAAGCCGTTCGCCGAGCCAGAGCATGGCGATCAGGGCGCTGAACAGCGGCATCAGATTGATGAAGATGCTGGCGCGGCTGGCGCCGATGTGGCGAATCGCGAACATCCACAGATAGGTGGTGATGATAGAGGCGGGGATGCCGGCGTACAGGATCAGGCCGGCGTTGCTTGTGTCGATCGGTGTCATTGGGCCCAGCAGGTAGGCCGGCAGCAACAGCAGGACGGCGAACACCGCTTGAACGTAGAGCATGACCCAGGGCGATATGGCAAGCGGCCAACGCTTGAGCATGACCCCGTAAAGGGCGTAGCAGGTGGCGGCCACCACCATCAGCGCATCGCCAGGGGCCACTTCCAGATTGGCCAGGACGGCGATGTTACCTCGGCCGAGTAGCCACAGCACGCCAGCGAGAGCCATCACGCCGCCCAGGCAGCCGCCCCAGCTAGGTGGCTCACGCAGCACCAGGGCGCTGAGCAGAATCGTCAACAGCGGCACCATGGCTGCCAGAATGCCCATGTTGGTGGCGCTGGTAGAGGCCGCCGCGACGTAGGCCAATCCTTGCCACAGGGCCATGCCCAGCAGTCCCAGAAGCGCAAGCTTGGGCCAATGCGCGGCGATGGCGTGTCGCTCGCGCCAGCTCTGGCGCCAGACGAAGGGCGTCAACACGGCCACCGCCAGTACCCAGCGCAGGAAGGCGATGCTGCTGGGGGCGATGGTGCCGACGGTCAGCTGGTTGATGGTCATGTTGCCGGACCAGATCAAGACGGCGCCCAGGGGGGCCAGAAAGGGCAGGAGGGGCATCGGGACGGGTCCATGTCATCGAGAAGGTCTGGCGGAAAAGGCACCGCCGCCTATCAAGGCGGCGGTCGATAACGCAATACCAGTTGTACAGCAGGCTTGTACAGGATTCGAGTGACGTATCACTGTGTCCTGCCCAGGCGTTTAGCCGATAGCGGCGGCTCCGGCCTTGGCGACCTGGATGTCCTGGTCCGGCTTGACGCCGGAGATGCCAACGGCACCGGCCACCTGGCCGTCGATGATCACCGGCACGCCACCGGACATCAGGCCCTCCATGGGCGCCGACAGGAAGGCGTTGCGGCCGCCGTTGATCATGTCTTCGAAGACCTGGGTCTCCTTGCGACCGATGGCGGCGGAGCGGGCCTTAGCCATCGCGACGTCGGCACTGAACGGTGCAGCGCCGTCGAGACGGCGCAGGCCCAGCGGGTAGCCGCCATCATCGCTGACGACGATGGTCACGGCGAAGCCATTGGCCTCGGCTTCCTTCTGGGCAGCGTCGAGGATGGCGTTGACCTGGGACTGGTCGAGGTAAGGCTTGGTCGGCATGGGGAGTCCTTGTGATTGAGGGTTGTGGTTAATGTGGAAAATATTTTCGTTTTTAGTCTAGGCGCTCTGGGCCTGTCTGACCAGAGCCTCGTCGACGATCTCGATCCAGTGGCTCTCGCGCTAGCCCAGCGCTTCATCGACGATCTCGATCCAGTGGCGCACCGGGGTGCGGTTGGTCGCGGCGAGATGGGTCTGGCACCTGAAGATGTCAGCGCGGTGACCATCCGTCCATTGCGCCATGATCACATGCTAGCCAAGGGCCTCGTCGACGATTTCGATCCAGTGGCGCACCGGGGTGCGGTTGGTGGCGGCGAGATGGGTCTGGCAGCCAATGTTCGCGGTGACAACCACCTCCGGCTTGCCTTCCTCCAGCGCGTCCATCTTGTTGTCACGCAACTGGCGTGACAGTTCGGGCTGGGTGATCGAGTAGGTGCCGGCGGAGCCACAGCAAAGGTGACCATCTCGCACCGGCGTCAGGGTGAAGCCCATCCTGGTCAGTACCGTTTCCACCGCGCCGTTGAGCTTCTGGGCGTGCTGCAGGGTGCAGGGGCAATGGAAGGCCAGGCGCTGGTCGGCGCGTACGTCGAGGGTTGTCAGGTCTTCCTGCCCCAGCACCTCGACCAGGTCCTTGGCGGCCTCGCTGACCCGGCGCGCCTTCTCGGCATAGTCGGGGTCGTCGGCCAGCACTTCGACATACTCCTTGACGAAGGCGCCGCAGCCGCTGGCGGTCTGGATGATGGCCTCGCAGCCGGCGTCCAGGTGAGGCAGCCAGGCGTCGATGTTGCGTCTGGCTCGCTCGCGTCCGGCTTCCTGGGCGTTCAGGTGAAAGTCGATGGCGCCGCAGCAGCCGACCTCGGGGGCAGGCGTCAGGCCGATCCCCAGGCGGTCCAGCACGCGGGCAGTGGCGGCATTGGTGTTGGGCGAAAGACCAGGCTGCACGCAGCCTTCGAGAATCAGCATCTGGCGCGGATGACGCTTGCCGTCGGGGCGCTTGCCAGCGTCGACCGGGGCCGGGGGCATCTTGCTCTTGAGCGCCCCGGGGACCAGCGGCTTGAAGGTCTGGCCCAGCGCCAGCAGGGCCTTGAACCGGCCGGGCTCGACCAGTGCCTTGCGCAGGCCGAAGCGAAGCGCCTTGTCGGAGGTGCTGCGCGGCACACGCCGCTCGATCTCGGCGCGGCCGATATCCAGAAGCTTGTGGTACTCGACGCCTGAGGGGCAGGTCGTCTCGCAGTTGCGACAAGTGAGGCAGCGGTCGAGGTGAAGACGGGTTTCCTCGGTGATCTGGTCGTCGTCTTCAGGGCTTTCGAGCATCTCCTTCATCAGGTAGATGCGGCCGCGCGGACCGTCGCGCTCATCGCCAAGCAACTGGTACGTCGGGCAGGTGGCATTGCAGAAGCCGCAGTGGACGCAGCTTCTCAGGACTCTGTCGGCCTCGCGAATGTGCGGCTTCTCGAGGTCTTTTTCGCTGAAATGGGTCTGCATGTTGTTATCCGCTAGTCATGGTCGAGGCCCGGACCTTCGCCGGGGCCAAACGGGGGATCAGGTCGTCTGTCGATGGCTGTCCGATCATGCCGCCTTCGCCGGGCGGCTGTGATCGTTCAGTGCCCGGTCTACCAGTCCGGATACAGTCGGCGCGGATTGAAGATGCCGTCGGGATCGAGCTTGCGTTTCACCCGCTCGTGGTACTTGGCGACCACCGGCTGCAGTGGCGTGAAGGGCTCGGCGGCGCCCGGTGTGAAGCAGGTGGCGTGGCCACCTGCCTGGGCGACGGCGTCGCGCAGCGACTCGGCGTCGACCTGCCCCTTGAGCCAGCGCTGATTGCCGGCCCAGTCGAGCAGCAGTTGATGTGGCTCGACGCCGGCGATGTCCAGGCTCGGCGTGTTGGTCGGCAGGCTGATCCGCCACAGCGGCGTGCTGGCATCCCTGAAGAAGGGCAGCGACAGCTCTCGGAGCTCGCGCCAGAAGTCGGCCTCGAGGGTGTCCCCGCCGATCGCCTCGCGGGTGGCGGCCACCGAGCTTGTACCGCCTTCGAGACGCAGATGCAGGGCACCACTGTGCCAGGCTGCTGCGCTTAAGGGGAGCGGCTTGCGTCCCCATTCGGCCAGACGACTCAGAGCCTCTGACTGGGACATTTCCAGACGCAGGCTGGCGCTGGCGGTGGGTAGCGGCAGCACCTTGAGGGTGACTTCGGTGATCAGTCCCAGGGTGCCCTGGGCGCCGACCATCAAGCGTGACAGGTCGTAACCTGCCACGTTCTTCATGACTTCGCCGCCGAAGCGCTGTTCACGCCCCTGGTGATCGAGTACCCGCAGGCCCAGCACGAAGTCCCGCACCGAGCCGGCCCAGGGGCGGCGGGGCCCGGACAGTCCGGCGGCGATGGTGCCGCCGACGGTGGCCTCGGCACCAAAGTGTGGGGGTTCGAAGGGCAGCATCTGGCCCTGGTCGGCCAGCGCCTCCTCGAGTGCGGAGAGAAGGGTGCCGGCACGCACCGAGACGATAAGCTCGACTGGATCGTAGCTGGTGATACCGCGGTGTTCGCGGGTGGATACCGGCGTACCTTCCACCGGGCGGCCATAGAAGGCCTTGGTGTTGCCGCCGACGATGCGAAGCGGACGTTCGGCGCTTGCCGACTGGATCGCTTCGGACAGAGCCGCGAGGCCGTCGAAGGCGGAAGGGGAAACGTCATTGTTGGACATGGTGGTACCTGAATTCCGACAAAGAGGGACAAACGTCGACAAGGCGCGACACACGGAGCACGGCAGCGCTGCAAGGGCGTCACGGTCGTTGGCAGGAGACGAGGCTTGCCGCCTTCCTGCCTGAACCGTGACCCTTTCCTGCGGCGCCTGGAAGCGTGGCGGCTCCGGCTAGAACCTCGGCAGTTCCGGGTGCGGCAGCTCGTTGTTGTGCACCATGCATGGCACTGAACCTTGATCGCGCGCAGCGCGCCAGCGTCGGGACGCTCTCGTGGCTGTCATGGCTAGAACCTCGGCAGTTCCGGGTGCGGCAGCTCGTTGTTGTGCACCATGCATGGCACTGAACCTTGATCGCGCGCAGCGCGCCAGCGTCGGGACGCTCTCGTGGCTGTCATGGCTAGAACCTCGGCAGTTCCGGGTGCGGCAGTTCGTTGTTGTGCACGTGCATCGCTCCGAACTCGGCGCACCGGGCCAGCGTCGGGATGTTCTTGCCAGGGTTGAGCAGTCCCTCCGGGTCGAAGGCGGCCTTGACCGCGTGGAAGGCGGTGATCTCCAGGCTGTCGAACTGGGCACACATCTGGTTGATCTTCTCGCGGCCGACGCCGTGTTCACCGGTGATCGAACCGCCGGCTTCCACGCATAGCTCGAGAATCTTGCCGCCCAGTGCCTCGGCGGTTTCGAGTTCCCCTTCGCGGTTGGCATCGAACAGGATCAAGGGGTGCATGTTGCCGTCGCCGGCGTGGAAGACGTTGGCAACCTTGAGCCCGTACTGCTGTGACAGATCGCTGATGCCTTTGAGCACCCTCGGCAGCTCGCGGCGAGGAATGGTGCCGTCCATGCAGTAGTAGTCCGGTGACATGCGGCCGACCGCAGGGAAGGCGTTCTTGCGACCGGCCCAGAACTTGGCGCGTTCGGCCTCGTCGCGGGCGAGCTGAACGTCGCTGGCGCCGGCCTTGGCCAGCACCTCACGCACGGTCTCGATATCGTCGTCCACGTCGGCCTCGACGCCGTCGAGCTCGCACAGCAGGATCGCCTCGGCGTCCACAGGGTAGCCGGCTCGGATGAAGTCTTCGGCGGCGCGGATGGCCAGGTTGTCCATCATCTCGAGGCCCCCGGGGATGATACCGGCGGCGATGATGTCACCGACCGCGGCGCCGGCCTTTTCCACGTCATCGAAACTGGCCATCAGCACCTTGGCGGTCTCGGGCTTTGGCAGCAGCTTGACGGTGATCTCGGTGACCACGCCGAGCATGCCCTCGGAGCCCATCATCAGCGCCAGCAGGTCGAAACCGGGGCTGTCGAGCGCCTCGGAACCGATGGTCATACGCTCGCCCTCGATGGTCATCACCTCGAGCCTCAGCACGTTGTGTACGGTGAGGCCGTACTTGAGGCAGTGCACGCCGCCGGCGTTCTCGGCCACGTTGCCGCCGATCGAGCAGGCGATCTGGGAGGAGGGGTCCGGCGCATAGTAGAGCCCGTAGGGCGACGCCGCCTCGGAAATGGCCAGGTTGCGCACCCCTGGCTGGACCCGGGCGATGCGGGCGTCGGCGTCGATGTCGAGAATCCGATTGAAGCGAGACATGACCAGCAGCACGCCTTGTTCCAGCGGCAGGGCCCCACCGGAAAGTCCGGTGCCAGCGCCGCGGGTGACCACCGGCACGCCGAGTTCACGACACTGCTTGAGCAGCGCCTCGACCTGGTCCAGGCGCTCTGGCAGGGCCACCAGCATGGGCAGTACGCGGTAGGCCGACAGGCCGTCGCATTCGAAGGGGCGCAGGTCTTCCTCGCGGTGCAGCAGGGTGAGGTCGGGGACCACGCGGGTGAGTTCGGCGAGCACCTCGTTCTTGTCGCGCCGTGGCAAGGCGCCGTCCAGGCGTTCGTCATAGAGGATGTTCATGACGCTTCCTCGGTTGAGCTAGCACGGTCGTGCGGCTAATGATGGTTATTGTCTGCACTACAATCTGCGTTGTCTTGACCTCGGTGTCCAGATTTTGGTTTGCTGGTCTGACCAGTTGTTGGCAGATGTGCTCGGTTCAGGGCATCAATACGGACGATGAACCACGCACGCTGCGGGAGGCAGGACATGTGGGACAACGAAGAACGACTGGCACCGAGCAGCACCTCCCAGGCCATCGCCTCGAAGCTGGAGACGCTGATCCTTGACGGTGTCTTTCGCCCGGGCCAGCTGTTGCCCTCGGAGCGGCGGCTGTGCGAGCGGCTGGGGGTGGGACGTTCGTCGCTGCGCGAGGCGCTAGGCAGCCTGCGCAGCAAAGGGGTGATCGTGACTCGTCAGGGGCGTGGCTCCGAGGTGGCGCCGCTGGTGGAGGCGCCCCATGCCACGCCCTTGATGCACCTGTTTCGCGAGCACCCACGCACCCTGTACGACCTGCTCGAGGTGCGTGCGCTGCTGGAAGGGGAGTCGGCGAGCCTGGCCGCGAGCCGCGGCACCGCCTCTGACAGGGTGCTGATCACCCGGCGCTATCGCGAGATGGCGGACTACGTGGACAAGGCAGACCCCCTCGAGGTGGAGCGTCTGGCGCGACTCGACCACGCCTTCCACCTGGCCATCTGTCAGGCGTCGCATAACCCGGTGCTGGCGCATACCCTGCAGAGCCTCACCGACCTGCTGCTGAGTTCGGTGTTCGCCTCGGTCAAGCACCTCTATCATCGTCCTGACGCCCGGGACATGATCAACCGCCAGCACGCCCGCCTGCACCGCGCGGTGGTAGAGGGCAAGCCACAACTGGCGCGGCGGGTGGCGCTGGAGCACCTGTCCACCATCGGTGACATGCTGCGCGAGATCGAGGCCGAGGATCAGCGTCTGGAGCGCTCGGCCATGCGCCTGGAAGAGTGGTAAGTGCCGGGACGACGGCAGAGACTTCTGCGCGCCGTCCGGGGACCTGCTATTCCTCGTCGATGATGCCGCTGACGGCGGCTACCTCGAGCTTGTGGCCGAGGTGCGCGCGCAGGATGTCGCCCAGGCGCTTGCCGTCGCGGGCCTCGATCGCCTCCAGCATGGCCTCGTGGTCGGCGACGGCCTTGGCCCAGTTGGCCGGGCCCATCTCGACGCTGTAGCGAATGCGCTTCACCCGTTGGCTCAGGTTGTTGTACATCTCGATCAGCACGTCGTTGTTCGACGCGGCCAGGATGCACTCGTGGATCTGCTGGTTGACCTCGAAGTAGGGGGCCAGCTCCTGACGCTCGTAGTGGCCCAGCATCAGCTGATGCAGACGACGGATCTCCTCGACGTCGGCATCTGTCAGGTGCTGACAGGCCAGTTCACCGGACAGGCCTTCCAGGGCGCCCATGACGTCATAGGTATTCTTGACCCCGCGCCGGGTCAGGCGCACCACGCGGGAGCCTCGGTTGGGCAGGTTCTCGACCAGCCCTTCGGACGTCAGCACCTTGAGGGCTTCCCGCAGCGGGGTGCGTGACACACCAAAGGTTTCACACAGGGCCTTTTCGGCGATCTTCTCGCCGGGCAGCAGGCTGCCTTGCTCGATCAGGTCGCGGATCCTGTCGGCCACTTCCAGGTACAGGCTACGCGGCTGAATCTTTTCCATAGCGGATTTCCCGGGCTCATCATCGTTTGACGGTCGAACGCTTGACGGTTCAACTTTTCCGTATTATGAATTCATTATTCAAATTATGCGAGTGTTGGCGAGCGTATTTGGCCAGGCACTCGGGTAACCCTATGAGGCAGCGGAGGGTGGAGCCGAATGGCATCGATCGGATTCCGGCCGTTGTCTTGCTGCCTGCCTTTTCTGTCTTCTCTCATATCTTGCGCTGGAGTTGCTATGGCCGGAAACGTATTTCTTGCACAGGTACAATTGTCGCGTCAGTCGGCGCGGCAATTGCTCGACGCCGCCTTCGCCTTTGCCCGCAAGGGCGAACTGCCTCCTCTGACCGCGGTGGTGCTGGACGCCGGCGGCAATCCGGTGGCGGCCGAGCGTGAAGACGGCTGCAGCCCGCTGCGCTGGCCGGTGGCCAACGGCAAGGCCTACGCGGCGTTGGGTATCGGGGTATCCAGTGGTACCACCGGCGAGCGTAACCGCGAGCGTCCCGCCTTCCTGGCGGCGGTGGCCGAGGCCTCCGGGGGCCGCTTCGTGCCGGTGGCCGGGGGAGTACTGATCCTCGATGACGATCAGCGCATCCTGGGTGCGGTCGGTGTCAGCGGCGCTTCTTCGGCCGACGATCAGGCCGCCGCCATCGCTGGCATCGAGGCGGCAGGCTGGCAAGCCGGGCTGGAGCCCGAGACGGTCTCAGATCCCTGATTCCGGTCTGGCAACTGTCTGGCGACAGGGACGGATGCCAGACCCATCAGCAAGCGACAGAGCGAGCCTTCGAGCTCGCTTTTTTTGTGTATGTCTCCAGGGATGCAGCAAGGGAGCGAGTGGCTTGGATAGCTCGTTGTTTCCACATAAGGCATTGAAATTTAAGCGATAAATATTCTCTAGGGCGAGTTTGCGAAAGACAAAAGTATAATACCTAATTTTGAATTATGTATCCATATTGACCCTGACCCAGCGGGAAGCGACTCCTGTCCCCAGGCCCTGAACGCCCTGGAAACGGAAAGCTCAAGTGACGGAATCCGCGACTGACGGAACCGTTACGTGAAGAGCACGCCAGCTCCCGTTGAGGCTTCCTCCAGGGTGCCAGTCGGCGCCCACCGCCAGACCACGATGGACAACAACAATCGGAGTGAGGGTTATGAAACTGCTGAAGACCGTACTGGCCGCATCCGTACTGGCGCTTGGCGTCGGTGCCGCTCAGGCCGACGAGGTGCAGATCAAGTTCGGCCACGTCGGTGGCCCGGGATCGCTGTTCGAGAAGACCGCCAACGAGTTCGCCCGTCTGGCCAACGAGCGCCTGGAAGGCGAGGCCGAGGTGGTGACCTATGGCTCCAGCCAGCTGGGTTCCGACGAGCAGATGCTCAACAAGCTCAAGCTCGGCACCATCGATCTGTCGCTGCCGTCCTCGATCATGAGCAGCGTGGCGCCGGAATTCTCGCTGTTCGAGATGCCCTACCTGATCGAGGACCGGGAGCACCTCGCCCGAGTCCGCGACGAAGTACTGCGCGATGTCCTGTATCCGGTCGCCGAAGACAAGCGCTACCGCATCATCGGCATCTGGGAGAACGGCTTCCGCCAGATCACCAACAACGTCCGCCCGATCGTGGTCCCTGAGGATCTGGACGGCATCAAGCTGCGTACCCCCAACGGTGTGTGGCGGGTCGAGATGTTCAAGAGCTACGGCGCATCGCCGGCGCCCATGGCGCTGTCCGAGGCCTTCGTCGCGCTGCAGACCGGCGCCATGGACGGTCAGGAAAACCCGCTGGTACAGATCTATTCCCAGCGCTTCCAGGAGGTTCAGGACTACCTGTCGCTGTCCAATCACGTCTATTCCCCGGCCTATGTGCTGGCAGGTGCCAGTTGGACCCGCCTGCCCGAGCACGTCCGCGAGGTGCTGATCGAGACCGCCGAAGAGGTCGAGGCCTTCGCACTGGAGCAGGGCGCCGAGCTTGACGAAAGCCTGGTCAGCACCATGGAAGAGGAAGGCATGGAGGTGAACGAGGTCGACACCGACGCCTTCGTCGAGGGTTCCCGCGGGATCTACGAGAAGTTCGCCGCCGAGGTGGAAGGTGGTGAGGAACTGTTGTCGCGGGTGGAAGCACTGCGCGAATAACGCCTGTCCACTGCGGCCTCTCCACTTTCGGTGAGGCCGCATCCACCTTCGGAGGATGCTCTGTGCTTACCACCATTTCCGCGGCCTACCAGAAGATTCTGGAGGTCATCGTCTTTCTCAATGTGCTGGCGCTGACCCTGGTGGTGACCATCGGGTTCGCGTCACGCCTGTTGGGCTCTCCTTTCAGCTGGTACGACGAGGTCGCCTCGATCGGACTGGCCTGGCTGACCTACTATGGCGCCGCCCTGGCCGCCCTCAAGGGCGCCCATATCGCCTGTCCCAGCGTGATCAACATGGTTTCACCGTCCATTCGCCTGCCCATCGCGCTGCTCGCCGAGGCGATCACCATCGGCTTCTTCGTGCTGCTCGGCGTCACCGGTTTTCAGGTGGTGCAGATTCTTGAAGGCTCCACCCTGGTGAGCCTGCCCAGCATCTCGGTGCAGTTCACCCAGTCGGTGATTCCGATCGGTGCCGCGATGTTCATTCTCGCCCAGCTGCTCAGGCTCCCCGAGGTTATCCGGGCGGCCAAGGGAGCCGGCTTCGTCGATCACGAGCTCGAAGAGGCCGGTGTGCTGGCCGACGACGTGCGTACCGACGATTCACCCACCGGTCCGCAGCGCGCCAGCTGACGAGGAGAACCCCATGATCATTGCTTCCATGTTCTTCGGCCTGATCGGGCTGATACTGATCAACGTGCCGGTGGCCATCGCCCTCGGCCTCGTCGGCGCCCTGGCCACCGTGGCCAGCTACGGTACCCTGGCCCTGCCCAATGTCGGCATGGTGATGTTCGACGGTGCCACCAAGTTCCCGCTGATCGCGATTCCGCTGTTCATCCTGGCCGGCGCCATCATGAACGCCTCGAGCATCTCGCGCCGTCTGATCGACCTGGCCTCGGCCATGGTCGGCTTCATCAAGGGCGGTCTCGCCATGGTGACCATCGGCGCCTCGATCTTTTTTGCCGAGATCTCGGGCTCCGCCGTCGCCGGTGTCTCGGCGATCGGCTCGATCCTGATTCCGGCCATGCGCAAGAAGGGCTACTCCAAGGAGTTCGCCGCCGCCATCTCGTCCTCGGCGGCGAGCCTGGCGATCATCCTGCCGCCGTCGATCCCGATGATCCTCTACGCGGTCATGTCCGGCGAGTCGGTGGTCAAGATGTTCGTCGCCGGCATCTTCCCTGGTCTGCTCGGCGCCCTGGGTCTGGCGGCCATGTGCTACTTCCTGGCGCGTCGTCACAACCTGCCGGCGGAGCAGAGCTTCCAGGCCTCGCGACTGTGGGAGGCCTTCAAGGGCGCCATCTGGGCGCTGCTGATTCCGGTGATCATCCTCGGCGGCATCTTCGGCGGCATCGTCACTGCCACCGAGGGCGCGGCGCTGGCGGTGGTCGTGGCGATCTTCATCAGCGCGGTGATCTATCGCGAGTTCAGCCTCAAGATCTTCTACAAGGCCTGTCTCGATGCCGGTGTCCAGACGGCGGTGGTGATGCTGCTGGTGGCTTCCTCTGCGGTGGTCGGTCTGTATCTGACCGAGACCCAGATTCCCCAGCAGCTGGCCAACTCGATCGCCGAGATGACCGACAACAAGTACGTGGTACTGGCGCTTCTGAACGTCATCTTCCTGGTGCTGGGCATCTTCCTGCACTCGGCGGCGGCGATCATCCTGGTGGTGCCCATCGTGCTGCCGCTGGTGACCGCGGTGGGCATCGATCCGCTGCACTTCGGTCTGATCGTGACGCTGAACCTGGCCATCGGCCAGCAGACCCCGCCGGTGGCCAGCGTACTGATCGCTTCCTGCTCCATCGCCAAGGCCGACATCTGGGCCACCACGCGCACCAATCTGTGGTTCCTGGCGGTGCTGTTCGTGATCCTGCTGATCAACACCTACGTGCCCGCCGTGGCCCTGGCGCTGGTCAACCTGATCTACGGCGTGTGATCGCGACCACCACAAGGAGAACAACGACATGAGCGACAACGATCAGGGCCAGGTGCACTACCACAGCGAAGATGGCGTCGCCTGGCTGACCTTCGATCGCACCGCCAGCCGCAACGCCATGACCTGGCAGATGTACGACCAGCTCGAGGCCCACTGCGAGACCATTGAGAACGACCCGGAGCTGGTCGCGGTGGTGATGCGCGGCGCCGGCGGCGAAGCCTTCGTCGCCGGCACCGACATCAAGCAGTTCGCCGCCTTCGACAAGGGCGAAGACGCCATCGCCTACGAGCGTCGCATCGACCGGGTGGTCGGGCGGGTGGAGAACCTGCCGCTGCCGACGCTGGCGCTGCTGGAAGGCTTCTGTGTCGGCGGTGGCGCCGCCATCGCCCTGGCCTGTGATTTCCGCCTGGCGACACCGAGTCTCAAGTTCGGCATCCCCATCGCCAGGACGCTGGGCAACTGCCTGTCGATCACCAACGTCTCGCGGCTGGTCGAGCACGCCGGCATCGCCCGGGCCAAGCAGGTACTGATGGCGGGCGAGCTAGTACGTGCCGAGGAGGCCCTGGCCCTGGGCCTGGTCGGCGAGATCGTCGACGCCGAGACCATCGAGGCGACGGTGACCGAGCAGGCGCAGGCGTTCAAGGAGCGTGCCCCCTTGACCGTGCGGGCGGCCAAGGAGGTGATCCAGCGGGTCATCGAACAGCGCCGCCCGGCCTTCGACGCCAGCGACGACTGGATCGCCACCTGCTACACCAGCCGCGACTTCAAGGCCGCGGTGGACAAGTTCGTCAACAAGACACCCTTCCGCTGGCAGGGTCAGTAAAGGCCCTGAGGCAAGGAGAACCACAATGCTGCCAATCGATGGGATCAAGGTACTGGACGTCTCGCAGATCATGGCCGGCCCCTACTGCACCATGGTGCTGGGAGACATGGGCGCCGAGGTGATCAAGGTCGAGAAGGCCAACGGCGGCGACGACAGCCGCCAGATGGGCCCCTACGTCGAGGATGAATCGACCTGTTTCGCCCAGATCAACCGCAACAAGAAGAGCATTTCGCTCAACCTGAAAGAAGAGAAGGGCCGCGAGGTGTTCTATCGCCTCGCCAAGGAAGCCGACGTGGTGGTCGAGAACTATCGACCCGGCGTCACCCAGTCGCTGAAGATCGACTACGACAGCCTCAAGGCGATCAACCCGGGGCTGATCTACTGCTCGATCTCGGGCTACGGCCAGACCGGTCCGTCGCGTCACAAGGGCGGCTTCGACCTGGTGGCCCAGGGCATGAGCGGGCTGATGTCGATGACCGGCGAGCCGGGCCGGCGTCCGCTCAAGACCGGGGTCGCCGTCTACGATATCGGCGCCGGCCTGACCGCCATCTACTCGATCCTGGCGGCCTATATCCACCGTCAGCGCAGTGGCGAAGGCCAGCACCTGGACATCGCCATCGCCGAGTGTGGCCTGCCCTGGTTCACCTGGGAGGCGGGCGCCTACTTCTCCGAAGGCCGAGTGCCCGAGGCCACCGGCTGGCGCCATCGGGTGTCCGCGCCCTACCAGGCGATGCGGGTACGCGACGGTTACATGATGCTCGGCTGCGCCAACCAGCGTACCTGGGAGCGCTTCTGCGAGGACGTCATCGAGCGCCCCGAGCTGATGGTCGACGAGCGCTTCAAGACCAACCTCGACCGCGGGGCCAACGTCGAGGCGCTGGAAGCCATCCTCGAGGACATCCTCGGGCAACAGGATCGCGCCTACTGGCTCGATCGCTGTGACGCCGCCGGGGTGCCGGCAGGGCCGATCAACGACTTCGACCAGGCCATGCACGACGAACACTACCTGGCCCGCGAGATGGTGCTGGAGGTCGATCATCCGACCATGGGGCGGATGAAGACCCTGGGCTTTCCCAGCAAGTTCTCGGCGACCCCGTTGGCGATTCGCCAGCCGGCGCCGCTGTTCGCCCAGCACACCGACGAGGTGCTTGGGGAGATCGGGCTGGCAGCGGACGAGATCGACGCGCTGCGTCAGCAGGGTGCCGTGCGCTGACACCGGCACCACCGTGATCGGCAGCTAGCGTCTGGCATGTCGCCGAATCGGTGGGGCGGTGTCACTATAAAAATTGCATTCATTATTACAGATTATTACAAGAGGGGCGCGACAGCGCTTGGCGCCCGAACAGCTATCCAGGCGTCACCCAGTGCGACGCCTGGCCAGGAGGCCTTACATGCTGAATCTCGACTTTCATCCCACCGGACGTCACTTCCTCCAGATCCCTGGCCCTTCGCCGGTGCCGGATCGTATCCTGCGGGCCATGAGCCTGCCGACCATCGATCACCGTGGCCCGGAGTTCGGCGCCCTCGGACGTGAATTGCTCGGCAAGGTCGGCAAGATCTTCAAGACCGAAAAGCCGGTGATCATCTATCCGGCTTCCGGTACCGGGGCCTGGGAGGCCGCCCTGGCCAATACCCTGTCGCCGGGGGATCAGGTGCTGATGTTCGAGACCGGCCACTTCGCCTCGCTGTGGCATCGTCTGGCCCTGCGTCTTGGTCTCGAGCCCGAGTTTCTGGGCCTGCCGGGGGCCGAGGGCTGGCGCCACGGTGTCCAGGCCGACATGATCGAGGCACGCCTCAAGCAAGACACCGAGCAGCGGATCAAGGCGGTGTGCGTGGTCCACAACGAGACCTCCACCGGTGTTACCAGCGACATCGCCGCGGTGCGCCGGGCGATCGACGCCGCCGGTCATCCGGCGCTGTTGCTGGTCGATACTATCTCGGGGCTTGCCAGCGCCGACTATCGCCACGACGAGTGGGGTGTCGACGTCACTATTTCCGGCTCCCAGAAGGGACTGATGCTGCCGCCGGGGATCAGCTTCAACGCGATCTCCGACAAGGCCTTGGCCGCCAGTCGCGAGTCGCGGTTGCCCAGGAGCTTCTGGGCCTGGGACGAGATCCTCGAGGCCAACCAGGGGGGCTACTGGCCCTATACCCCCAATACCAATCTGCTCTACGGCCTCAACGAGGCCATCGACATGCTGCTGGACGAGGGGCTGGATAACGTCCTGGCCCGTCATCAGCGCTGGGCGGCGGGTGTGCGCGCGGCGGTGAACGCCTGGGGACTCGAGATCCAGTGCCAGGACCCCGAGGTCTACTCGCCGGTGCTGACCGGCGTGGTGATGCCGGAGGGCGTCGACGCCGATGCCGTGCGCAAGCTGATCTACGAGCGCTTCGACCTGTCGCTCGGCACCGGGCTTGGCAAGGCCAAGGGGCGCATGTTCCGTATCGGCCACCTGGGCGACTGCAACGACCTGACGCTGATGGCGACCCTGGCCGGCTGCGAGATGGGGCTGAAACTCTCCGGGGTGAGCCTTGCCGGCAGCGGCGTCGAGGCTGCCATGGCGTACTTCTCCGAGAACCCGGCGCCCCACGTGGCCCGCCTTGCTCGCGATTGAACCACCGCCCGCCCGTCGGCGGCGCTGTCGCCGACGGTCTACCCAGGGTTATCAAGGAGAGGGTGATGAACTCGTTGACGTCTGCCGCCAAGGGGCGGGATGCACGGATCCAGCCGCTGCCGGACTTTGCCGCGCGCCTGGCCAGGGAAATCCAGGGCGAGGTGCTGTTCGACGCCGCCAGTCGCGGCCGTTATTCCACCGACGCCTCGATCTATCAGATCACCCCGGTGGGCGTGGTGATCCCGCGCCATCAGGATGATCTGGCCGCGGCTCTGGAGATCGCTCGTGGGGAAGGCATTCCGGTGCTGCCTCGGGGTGGCGGCACCAGTCAGTGCGGCCAGACGGTGGGAGAGGCGCTGGTGATCGACGCCAGCCGCCATCTGAACGGTGTGGTGTCCTTCGACAAGGAGGCGCGCACGGTGGTGGTCGAGCCCGGCATCGTGCTCGATCACCTCAACGCCTGGCTCAAGCCCCATGGCCTGTGGTTCCCGGTGGATGTTTCCACCAGCGCCCAGTGCACCCTGGGCGGCATGGCCGGCAACAACTCCTGCGGCTCGCGCTCGATCCACTACGGCAACATGGTGCATAACGTCCAGGCACTGGACGTCCTGCTGGCCGACGGCGAGAAGGTACACCTCGGTCTGGTCGACGAGCTGGCCGCCGGTTCCCGGGCGGCGCGGCTGGCCGAGCAGGTCGAGGCCATCGCCCGGCGCGAAGGCGAGCGCATCCGCGAGCACTATCCCAAGGTGCTCAGGCGGGTGGCGGGCTACAACCTCGATCTGTTCGACTGTCAGAACCCGCTGCCCTACGAGGCCGATGGCCGTGCCAACCTGGCCCATCTGCTGGTGGGGTCCGAGGGCACCCTGGCGCTGACCCGCCAGTTGACCCTGAAGCTGTCACCGTTGCCGCAGCACAAGGTGCTGGGTGTGGTGAACTTCCCCACCTTCTATCAGGCCATGGACCTGACCCAGCACATCGTGACCCTTTCACCGACGGCGGTGGAGCTGGTCGATCAGACCATGATCGCGCTGTCGCTGGAGAATCCGTCCTTCCGTCCGGTGATCGAGAAGGCCCTGATCGGCAAGCCCGAGGCGGTGCTGCTGGTGGAATTCGCGGGCGAGAATCGCGACGAGCTGCTGGCGAGCCTGGCCCGGTTGAACGAGTTGATGGCCGACCTGGGGTTGCCGGACTGTGTCGTCGACATGCCCGAACCCAAGGCCCAGAAGGCGCTGTGGGACGTGCGCAAGGCGGGACTCAACATCATGATGAGCATGAAGGGCGACGGCAAGCCGGTGTCCTTCATCGAGGACTGTGCGGTGCCGCTCGAGCATCTGGCCGAGTACACCGACAAGCTCACCGAGGTGTTCCATCGTCACGGCACTGAGGGCACCTGGTACGCCCACGCCAGCGTCGGCACCCTGCACGTGCGCCCGATTCTCGACATGCGCCGGGACGGCGCCGAGAAGATGCGCGCCATCGCCGAGGAGGCCTCGGCGCTGGTCAGGGCCTACAAGGGGGCCTACTCCGGTGAGCACGGCGACGGCATCTGTCGCGGCGAGTGGGTGGCCTGGCAGTTTGGCGAGACACTCAACGACGCCTTCCGCGAGGTCAAGGGGCTGTTCGACCCGGACAACCTGCTCAACCCCGGCAAGATCGTCGACACCCCGAAGATGGACGACTCGCGGCTTTTCCGCTTTCCCGGGGAGTACCAGCGCATCGAACTGACGCCGGTGCTGGACTGGTCGCCCTGGAATGTCGAGCGAGATCCCTTGAACGGCGAGCAGACGCCACCGGGTAGCGGCCGCGATGTCACCGGCGGCCTCGCCAGCGCAGTGGAGATGTGCAACAACAACGGCCACTGCCGCAAGTTCGACGCCGGCACCATGTGTCCTAGCTATCGCATCACCCGCGACGAGAAGCACCTGACCCGCGGCCGCGCCAATACCCTGCGCCTGGTGCTGTCCGGCCAGCTCGGTCGCGACGGCCTGGCCAGCGACGAGGTCAAGGAGGCGCTCGACCTGTGCGTTTCCTGCAAGGGCTGCAAGCGTGACTGTCCCACCGGCGTCGATATGGCGCGGATCAAGATCGAGGCCCGGGCGGCACGGGTCGCCAAGGAAGGGGTGTCGCTGCGCGAGCGACTGATCGGTGACCTGCCCAGGCGCGCACCGGTGCTGCGACGCCTGTCACCCTTGGTGAAGGCCATCGACGGCATGCCCTGGCTGGCCTCACCGCTGAAGCGGGCGCTGGGGCTGGCCGAGGAGCGCGCGCTGCCACGCGTCACCGACGACTACCTGGGGCGGGCCCGACAGGGCGAGCGACCGGCCGTTGCCGACCAGGCGGTGAAGGAAGTGGTGCTGTTCGTCGATACCTTCAACAACTATATGGAAGCCGACAACGCCGAGGCCGCCATGCGCGTGCTTCAAGCCGCGGGTTACCGGGTGATCCTGGCGAGCGCTGCGGATCGTCGTCCGCTGTGCTGCGGGCGTACCTACCTGGCCAGTGGTCAGGTCGATCGGGCCCGGGCGGAGGCCGAGCGGACCCTGGCGGCGCTGACGCCCCACGTGGAGAAAGGGCTTGCCGTGGTCGGGCTCGAGCCATCCTGCCTGCTGACCCTGCGCGACGAGTTCCTGGGCTTCGGCCTGGGCGAACCCGCCAAGCGACTGGCCGAGGCGAGCCTGTTGTTCGAGGAATTTCTGGTGCGCGAGAAGGATGCCGGCAGGCTCGAGCTGTCGCTCGAGGCGCTACCGGTGTCGCGGGCGCTGCTCCACGGCCACTGTCACCAGAAGGCGTTCGATGCCCTGACGCCGGTGCAGCAGGTGCTGTCCTGGATTCCCGAGCTCGAGGTGGAGACCATCCAGTCGTCGTGCTGCGGCATGGCCGGTAGTTTCGGCTACGAGCGTGAGCACTATGAGGCCTCCATGCAGATGGCGGAACTCTCGTTGCTGCCGGCGGTGCGCGACGCCGAGGATGCGCTGATCGTGGCCGACGGCACCAGCTGTCGTCACCAGATTCGTGACGGTGCCGCACGTGAGGCGCGTCATGTCGCCAGGGTGCTGGCCGAGGCGCTGGCCTGAGTCGTCGGGAGGGCAGGGGGCCAATGCGCGTGAGGGCAGTCCTCAGGTGAAGGCCGAACTGGCATACTCGGGGAAAGGGCAGCGCGAACAAGGAGAGCGCCATGATCGACCTACGCAGCGATACCGTGACCCAACCGACCGAGGCCATGCGTGATGCCATGGCCATCGCTCCGGTGGGCGATGACGTCTGGGGTGATGACCCCAGCGTCGCCGCCTTCGAGGCTGAGGTGGCCGATCGCGCGGGCTTCGCCGCGGCGGCCTTCTTTCCCTCCGGCACCCAGAGCAATCTGACCGCCATGCTGGTCCACTGCGCGCGTGGCGACGAAGTGATCGCCGGGCAACGCTCGCACATCTATCGCGATGAAGGCGGCGGTGCCGCTGTCCTTGGCGGCATCCAGCCCCAGCCCCTGGCCCAGCAGGCAGATGGACGCATGGCGCTGGAGGATATCGCCGAGGCCATCAAGGGAGACGATATCCATCATGCGCGAACCCGACTGATCGCACTGGAAAATACCTTTCAGGGCCGGGTATTGCCCCAGGACTATGTGCAGGAGGTGACCGGCCTTGCCGCCGAGAGAGGCCTGGCCTGTCACCTCGATGGCGCCCGCCTGTTCAACGCCAGCGTCGCCACCGGCAAGTCGCTGGCGGAGCTGTGTGCCGGTTTCGATTCTGTATCGCTGTGCTTTTCCAAGGGGCTGGGCGCGCCGGTGGGCTCGTTGCTGGTCGGCGGCGAGCGCTTTATCGCCGCGGCCCGTCGCTGGCGCAAGACGCTGGGAGGCGGCATGCGCCAGTCGGGGCTGCTGGCGGCGGCCTGCCGGCATGCCTTGCATCACCATGTGGAGCGACTGGCCGACGACCACCGTCATGCCCGCCAGCTCGCCGAGTGGCTGGGTGGTATTGAAGGCATCGGGGTGGCAGGTCAGGCCACCAACATGGTCTTTCTCGACGTGCCGGCTCCTCACTGCGCCGCACTGGAGGGCTTTCTTGCCGAGCGTGGCATCTTGATCGCGGTGAGGCCGCGCACCCGCCTGGTGACCCATCTGGGGGTCAGCGAGTCGGATGTACGCCGAGTGGCGACGGAGATCGCAGCGTACTTTGCCTCTCTCGCACAGGAACCGATAACGGAGTAGGCAGAGTTTGGAAACAGCGTCCACTATATAGGCAGGGTGGGCGCCCAGCGCCCCCCATCCACAAGGATAACCTCGTCAGGAGCGGGCCATGGCCATCTATCGTCTGGGTAACCATTCCCCCCATATTCATCGCACCGTCTTCGTCGCCGAGAGCGCCGAGGTCATCGGCCAGGTGAAAATCCATGAAGACGCCAGCATCTGGTACCAGGCGGTACTCAGGGGCGACACCGAATCACTTGAAGTGCGCGAAGGCAGCAATATCCAGGATGGCGCCGTGCTGCACGCCGATCCCGGCTACCCGCTGTCGGTGGGACCGGGCGTCACGGTGGGGCACCAGGCGATGTTGCATGGCTGCACCGTGGGCGAGGGCTCGTTGATCGGCATCCAGGCGGTGGTGCTCAACGGCGCCGTGATCGGCAAGAACTGCCTGATCGGGGCAGGGGCGCTGGTCAAGGAAGGCGCCGAGATCCCCGACAACAGCCTTGTCGTCGGCTCGCCGGGCAAGGTGATCCGGCAACTGGACGACAAGGCCATCGCCGCACTCAAGACCAATGCCGAGGGCTACGTGACCAAGGCGCGGCTACATCGTACCCGGCTGGCTCGCATCGGCTAGGTCATCAGAGCCTGCGCTCGTCTACGTATCGGACAGCGCCTGGCCCCCCCTTCGCAAGAGGCCACGGACACTTCGCCGCGCTGTCTGTGGTCTGCGGGCAACTCGTCAACACCCTGGAGGGAGCGTCCCCGGTCTAGAGATGCCGTCGGGTCGGCCTTCTGTGCCGCTTGACCCTGTGTGGACCGGGAGCCTTGTGCCTCAGCAACAGCATGGATTCCGAGGATCTCGCGCCGTTGGTAATCACCACGACGGCGATCACGGTGATCATGGCAAGCAGCAGATAGGACATCTGAATTTCCCCTGGTCGAGAGTCGTGGCCCTTGTCGAGGCCATGCGTCCGTGGGCGCTCACGAAGAGCCATCCCCTGGTCAGCACGCAGACAACGCGCCTTGCCGGTGAACCTGAAAGCAAGAATGCTGCACGTGCGTACTACACTGAGTTAACTCTAGGCGCAGGGTATAAGGGCCGCCATATCAGCACAGAGGTAGTCAAACTGTGCTTAGAGTGGCGCGGTTCTCGAGCAAAGGTGGCGCCTGTCGCCAACAAGAAGGGGGTGTCATCGTCGATGACACCCCCTTGTCGGTCAGCCAGGTGGCGCCTGGCTTGGCGTAGTGCCTACTGCAACAGCCCCATCAGCGGGTCGGAGATACCGACGACCTGCATCGCCACCAGCCCGATCAGCCCCGCCGCGAGCACATAGTAGATGGTCGGCAGGATGGTCTTGCGAATGGTGATGCCCTCGCGTCCCAGCAGGCCCACGGTGGCCGAGGCGGCTACCACGTTGTGGATGGCGATCATGTTGCCGGCGGCGGCGCCGACGGCCTGAAGCGCCACCATCAGCGCGGTGGACACACCGAGTTGCTGGGCCACGTTGAACTGGAAGTCTGCCAGCATCAGGTTGGACACGGTGTTGGAGCCGGCGATGAAGGCACCCAGCGCGCCGACGGCAGGAGCGAACAGCGGATAGATGTCGCCGACACCGTTGGCCACCGCGGTGGCCATGGCCACCGGCATGGAGGCCAGATCCGCGCCGTTGACGCCGGAGTTGATCAGAATGCGCACCATGGGGATGGTGAACACCAGCACGAAGCCGGCGCCCAGCAGGGTACGGCTGGATTCACTGAAGGCCGCCTTGAGCTGATTGCCGTTCATGCGATGCATCAGAGCGGTGATCAGCACCACCATCAGCAGGATTCCGCCGGGCAGGTAGAGTGGCTGTAGGCTGCCGGAGATACCGGCCTCACCCAGGATGTCGCTGAAGCCCAGGCTTACCGAGGTCAGTGCCTGCTTGAACGGCTCGATGGTACGTGACGCCACCAGCAGTACCGCCAGCAGCACGTAGGGCAGCCAGCCCATGAAGGTGCTCATCGGTGCGCGGCCCACGACCTCGTCGGCCTTGATGCTGAGCTTGCCGATCCAGTGGGCAGGCCAGCTGTCACTTTCCGGGAAGTCCCAGCTCTTTTCGGGAATCAGGAAACCGCGACGGGCGGCCGGGACCACGATGGCAAGGCCTACCATGGCGCCGATCATCGACGGGAATTCGGGGCCCAGGAAGACTCCGGCCAGGGCGTAGGGCACCACGAAGGCGACGCCTGCGAAGATCGCGAAGGGAGCAATCGCCAGGCCTTCCTTCCAGGAGCGGTTGGCACCGAAGAAGCGCACCATGACGCTGACCATGATCAGCGGCATAAGCACACCGACCACGGCATGCACCAGCGCGACTTCTCCGGCAATCAGGCGGAAGTACTCCATCCAGGTGGAGCCGCCGGCTTCCAGCGTCTCGGTGATGCCGACCTTGTCCAGGCCACCGGCGACACCGACCACGATGGGGGTGCCGACAGCGCCGAAGGACACCGGGGTGGACTGGATCATCATGCCCACCACCACAGCGGCAAGTGCCGGGAAGCCCAGCGCGACCATCAGCGGGGCGGCCACCGCCGCCGGCGTGCCGAAGCCCGAGGCGCCCTCGATGAAGCAGCCGAACAGCCAGGCCACGATGATCGCCTGGACGCGGCGGTCCGGGCTGATGCCGGAGAAGCCATTGCGAATGGCGGCGATACCGCCGGAGTGCTTCAGGGTGTTGAGCAGCAGGATGGCGCCGAAGATGATCCACAGGATCGCCACGGTCAGGATCAACCCTTGCAGGGTCGAGGCCAGGACCCGTGTGAAGGTCATGTCCCAGGCCACCAGGGCAATCAGCGCGGTGACCAGAAAGACGATGGGCATGGCGACCTTGGCGGCCATGCGCATGCCGATCAGCAGGATGCCGGCCAGTATGAGCGGCACAAAGGCTATCAAGGCTAGAGTGGTGTCGGTCATGGTGTTGGGGTCTCTTGTCGTGTCCTTGTTTGTAATATCCGTTGTGTCGAAGTTGGCGGTCTCACGCCGGGGTAAGGCTCGGACAAGGCGGCACGATAAGCCGACTAGCGAAATCGTTCTAGACTGGGATATTGGTCAGACCAATGCAGCGCTGATGACTCCTCGTCCGATCATTCTTCAAATTTATTGTTTAACAGTAGGTTAGAGTCGACAAAGACGCTGGAGGCGGGTGCGAACGAGGCTAGTTTCTTAGACTAATGGACAGGTTTGTCTCCATCCCTCAGGAAATCATGGCGTTGGCGAGGTGGGCGGTTGATGGCACTATCGGCAGACATTCCCCTTCTAGAGGTATCTGGCATGGCCCTGGTGATGTACGACCTGTGTGGCATCGATGAGTCACTGCGTTTTTCTCCCTTCTGCTGGCGAGCCAAGCTGGCCATCGCCCACAAGGGGCTCGAGGTGGAGGCGCGGCCCTGGTGCTTTACCGAAAAGGAAAAGCTCGAATTCACGAACCATGACAAGGTCCCGGTGCTGATCGATGGCGACGAAGTGATCACCGACAGTTTCGAGATCCTGCGTTACCTGGATCGTGCCTACCCTGAGGCCCCGACGCTGCTTGGCGGTCCCTTGGCCGAATCCCGCGCCCGCTTTTTCAAGCACTACAGCGAGCGCGCCCTGCAGCTGCCGATCCTGCGTACCATCGTGATGGACCTGATGAACGCCATCCATCCCAAGGACCGCGACTACTTCCGCACCACTCGTGAAAAACGCCTGGGCATGACCCTGGAGCAGTTCCATTCTCCGGCCAAGGGGCTCAGCCAGCTCGATAGCGCCCTGGAGCCCCTGCGTGGCCAGCTGTCGGGAAGCGACTTCATTGATGGCGACACACCCGGTGCGGCGGACTACCTGGTGTTTGCCAACTTCATGTGGGCGCGTTCGGTGTCCACCGCGGATCTGGTGTCCAATGCCGATCCGGTTTACGCCTGGATCGAGCGGATGCTTGATGCCAATGGCGGTGTCGGCCGCAACGCGGTGCGCATCTGTGATATCGAAGGCGCCTATCGCGCCTGACCCTTGCTGCCGAGCGAGGCGACGCCCTGATATCGTCGTCTCGCTCTTTGCTCTTTGCTCTTTGCTCTCTGCTCTCTGCTCTCTGCTCTCTGCTCTCTGCTCTCTGCTTTCTGCTCTCTGCTCTCTGCTCTCTGCTCTCGACTCTTGGCTCCTCGTTGCGCTTCCCTCCTCAGTTTCCTTCGGTAAGCTTTCGCCTTTAGTCTGCGGCGATCATGACCCCTCGGTTATTACCGCATGTCGATCATGGCTTTAGAGGATCGCCAGCAAGGGCCCTCGTCTTGGCTAATCTTGCAGATATCTTTTGGAAGGCCATCGGACAACGCTGCGGTAGCTGTACCGAGCTGGTGAATCTGCGTGCAAGTTGCTCCGGTGGCCCGTCGGAAATGGCGAAGCAGCGGTCTTGTGTTTGATGACGAAGCTGTCGATTGTCGCTACTGCCGATTGTCGCTGCTGTCGATTGTCTCTATCGGCGACCGTCGTTATTGGCGATTGTATTGGTCGTTATGTCTCACAAAAGCGTGTTTATTGTGCTTCTGGAGCTGGTGCCGCTGCTGTCATCAGAGCGTCAATCATCTACTGCTATGGTGCGAATGGTGCGCCGCTGGGCAGATGCTGAGAATGCTGGGTGACTTTACCCGCGTTAGTGCAATTAGTGGCTCGTATATGCCTTATATGATGTTGCGGTGCAACAAGGTGCGTTCTAGTCTTCACATGCGAGACGATTCTGTGCTCGTTTGAAGACGATATGTAACCGGTGCAGCACAAGATACTGCCAGGCTGCCTCGTCTCGTCGTTGTTACGGCGGTCAGGCTGCCCGTGGGCCGAGCGTGCTGGCATACCTATAGGGAGTACCAACATGAGCGAGAACAAGGCAATGCCGACAATGGAAAACATGATCCCCTCCATGGACAAATTGTTGAGTCCGTGGCGTGAGGGGAGCCTGCTGACGCTGGAGTATTCCCAGAAGATGCTGGATGTGCGTTTCAAGACCATGGACTCCGCCATGAAGGCAGGTATCGCACAGGCCCGGTCCTGGTGCGAAGTGCGCGATGCCGAAAGTCTGAAGAACGCCAGCCAGTCCCAGCAGGAAACCCTGTCGGTGATCGGAGAGAGCCTGCGCGAGGAGAGCGAGACGTTGCTCAAGTTGAGCAAGGAGTACCAGGAAAAGTGTCAGGGAGTGGCCAAGGAAGCGCTGGATTCGGCCAAGGAGTAGCGGCGAAGCTGGTACGTTCTGGACGCCAGGGGCGTCGGCTGGAGACATCGGCTAGCGTCATCGTCGAGGAATATTGCCCGCAGACACGGCCCTGAGACACGGCCCGGATACATGGCTCGGTGATATGGCTCGGCGATATGGTCCGGAGATATCGACGTCGACATGTCGATGATGACACCGGCAGGCTCAAGCAGAGATATCAAAAAAGAAGAATGGAGCCAGCAGGAACGTCACCAGCAAGCGTTTAGCTAGCAGGAAATTAGCTAGAAAGAGATTAGCTAGAAAGAGATTAGTCAGAAGTAAATAAAGCAGTAAAAAGGTGCCTGGCCCCGAGCGACAGGCGCTGCGCAAGTCGCGGAAAGGTGGGCACGAGCGTAATGGTCCCGCCTTGGGTGCAGTTTCAGCATGGTCGTGAGATGAGGTAGTGCAACTCAAGCGAGAGCGACGAGCCCCAGAAGTGAGGTAGCGCAACTCTACTGTCGTGCAGCTGGCAGGGCCCAGAGCATGACCCGGTGGTTCGCTGAACGTGGCCGATGGGCACCACGTGAAAGGGTCTGGTAGGCCGCCATCCACATGGGGCCGTTCGTCTACAACCAGCCCGGACGCGAAAAGCGTGACGATTTCAGGATGACGAGAGCGCCAAGGCCTCTGGTCATCGACGTAGGGTTTGGCGGCCGGTCACCAGGTGACCGGCCGTTTTTGTGTGCTTGCTACTTCAGCTAGCGCGATCTTCCAGTCGGAACCGAGCGATCCGATTGATCTGCACCACGGCTTCCTGCCTTTCCTGCTCGGCTGAGTTGTTCAGGCGCTGTTCGAAGGCGGCGAGGATGGTGTGCCGATTGCCGCCCTTGACCGCCATGATGAAGGGAATACCAAAACGCGCCTTGTAGCTTTCGTTGAGGCGGGTGAAGCGCTCCAGCTCCTCCGGGGTGCACTGGTCCAGCCCGGCCCCGGCCTGCTCGCGGGTGGAGTCGTTGGTCAACTCGCCTGCGGCGGCAGCCTTGCCGGCAAGATCAGGGTGCGCCCGGATGACCTGCAGCTGTTCCTCCGGGGAGGCGTCGCTGAGGACCTGGCCCATGTGCTCGGCAAGACGTACCGGGTCGTCATGCTGCTCGTTCAGGCCACGATCGAAGGCACGCTCCGCCACCCAGGGTGAGTGCTCGAAGACGTCTCCGTAGGTGGTCACGAATTGGGTCTTGTCCATCTGGCTGGGGCGTTGGGTGAGGCTAGGCATGGGGAGTGGCTCCTGTCATGACGGCAAGGTAGATGGGGACGAGCATAGCTCTGATGACTCGTTGGTGTCGGTCACACCTTGTTGGCAGCGGGCGTAGGCGCAGACGGCAAGAGGTCGGTCGAGCCTTTGTTGCTGTCGGCAAACACCAGGCAGCTATGCATGCTCAAACTGTATACAAAAAATAGTTTGAAATGTACTCTTAATTTGGTCAATGATGTATGTTGTCATGGTTCCACACCACCATGCACTGGTTCCGCCATGCCGGCATCGCTGAAGTCATCTTCGTGTTGCTGCAAGCCACGACCGGCGAAAGCCTCTGGCCAGGTGTGACGAGAGACGATGATGCTCCATATCAGTGATTCACTTTAGCCAGTCCAGGACTGGATACATTGACCCGCTGATCGACCCGCTGATGACCCGCGAGAGGGGAGGACACTTATGGGACGCCTGACCACCCATGTACTGGATACCGCGCTTGGCCGCCCAGGCCAGGGGATTCGTATTGAGCTCTTCCGCATCCTTGGCGACGAACGTCAGCGCCTCGGGGAGACGATGACCAACGATGACGGGCGCTGCGATAGCCCGATCCTCGAAGGCGACGACTTCGTCGAAGGAGAGTACGAACTGCTGTTTCACGCCGGTGACTATCTGCGCGCCCTGGGTGTCGAGGCCTCGGAGCCGCGTTTCCTCGATCGGATTCCCCTGAGATTCGGCGTGGCGGATGCCAGTGAGCACTACCATGTGCCGCTCTTGCTGTCGCCTTATAGCTACTCCACCTACCGCGGCAGCTGAGCGTCATTGAGCACGATCAACCAGGCAGCCATCGATATTGACTGCCTTCCAACAACAACTGAAGTCGAGATAGGGCCATGTCATCGTACCTGTTGGACGTGAGCAATTTTCTGCTGCGCTGGCTGCATGTCATCGCGGCCATCGCCTGGATAGGCGAGTCGATCTACTTTGTCATGCTGGACAACTCGTTGAAGATCCCCAAGGACGAAGAAGACCGCGGCAAGGGTGTGTTCGGCGAAATGTGGGCGGTCCACGGGGGCGGCTTCTACCACAATCAGAAATACGCCACGGCGCCGGCCAAGCTGCCGGACGATCTGCACTGGTCCTTCTGGAAGGCCTATACCACCTGGCTGTCCGGTTTTGCGCTGTTCGTGATTCTGTACATGGCCAACCCCAGTTTCTATCTAGTCAACCCCCAGAGTCCCTGGGAGTGGGCCGCCAATCTGTCCGGCTGGCAGGCCAATGTGGTGGCTCTGCTGTTCCTGCTCGGTGGCTGGGTCGTCTACAACGAGATGTGCAAGCGTGTCAGTCCCAACATGGAGCGCGATGGCCTCTTGAGCCTGGGTGTCGCCGTCATGATGGTGGTGGTGGCCTACCTCAGCGTGCATATCTTCGCCGGACGTGCCGCCTTCCTGCTGACCGGTGCCGTCATGGCCACCGCCATGTCCGCCAACGTCTTCTTCTGGATCATTCCGGGTCAGCGCCGCATGGTGAAGGCGATGAAGGCGGGCGAGACGCCCAACCCCCTGGATGGCAAGCGCGGCAAGCAGCGCTCCGTGCACAACACCTACTTCACCCTGCCGGTGGTGCTGCTGATGATCAGCAACCACTATTCCTTCGCCTATACCAGCGACTGGGCCTGGGTGATCATGGCGCTCTTGATCTTTGCCGGCGCCCTGATTCGCCAGTACTTCGTGCTGATGCACAGCGGTCAGCACAAGCCGAGCTACCCGGCAGCCGGGGTGGCGCTGATTCTGGTGGCCTTCGCGGTGGGGGCTCCGAGCCTGACGACCAGTCCGGCCGCCGACAACGCCAACAGCGGCAGCAGTGCACCGGTTGCATCCGACGCTTCGCCGTTGGCCCAGGTGCATGCCGTCATGCAGGAGCGCTGTGTCAGCTGCCACGCCGCCCAGCCCGCCCACGCCGGATTCACCGCTCCGCCCGCCGGTGTGGCGCTTGAAACCGAGGCCCAGGTCGAGCAGCAGAAGGCCGCGATCCAGCAGGTGGTCGCCAGCGGCTATATGCCGCTTGGCAACCTGACCCAGATGACCGACGAGGAGCGTGCTCTGGTCGCCAACTGGGGCGAATAGAGGACCAGGATGAGCCGCAGTTGCCCCGGCGGGATGCGGGGAACTGCGGTTCTTTCCTGTCGGTATATCTCGTATACAATGGGGATATATTGCATCCGAGGACAGTGTCGATGAATCAGCGCGTGAAGCCTTCGCCCCCCGCCTCACCGGCCCCCAGACAGGGCAAGAACGGTGACGGCGCCGAGCGTCACGAGGCCATTCATCGCTCGATCAGCGACGCCATCATCGAGCACCGGCTCAAGCCGGGCGCACGTTTGCGCGAGGATGCCCTGTCCGAGGTGTTCGGGGTCAGTCGTACCGGCATTCGCAAGATCCTGCAGCGCCTGGCGCTGGAGCAGCTCGTCACCCTGACGCCACGCCGTGGCGCCAGCGTGACGCGTCCTACCGCTGACGAAGCCAAGGACGTGTTCGACGCCCGCCAGATGGTCGAGTGCGGGCTGATGTCGGATATCGCCAGGCGCATCACCCAGGACGACATCGTCACCCTCAAGGACATGGCCCAGCGCGAGCGGGAAGCGCTGCGCAGCGGCGAGCAGAGCGTTGCGATTCGCCTGTCCGCCGACTTCCACACCTATCTGGCCCGGGTCTCCGGCAACCGCACCCTGGCGGATTTCGTCGAGCGCCTGTGTTCGCGCAGTTCGCTGATTCTGGCGGTCTATGGCAACGCCGGGCACCTGGGCTGCGAGTCACACGACCATCAGGATCTGATCCAGTACCTGGAAGACGGCAAGGGCGAGCGCGCCGCCGCCTTCATGGGCCGCCACCTCAAGGCCATCGAGGCCTCGTTGTCGATCGTCGAGGAAGAGGACGAGGCGCCCAACCTGTTCGATATCTTTGCGCCCTGACGGCGACAAGTGATCTAGCGGCGGAGCAGCGGCCACTCGACCGCTGGTAAACGCCCGGATTTGACAGGTTTCGGCCCCGCTGACGCCATGG